>NZ_JAPJZK010000001.1:3142742-3442803 GCF_026309355.1 Spartinivicinus marinus | reverse complement strand
ACGAGCTTGGGGTTCATTATTCAGGCTAATGGTGACAGGCCGTGACTCAATCGCACTCGTTTGTGCGCTTGGGGGTGGCTCTGAGAGGGTTAGTGGTTGAGTCGCTAAACTGGCCTGGGAAGCGAGGGTATTTCGCGCCTCACGACTGATCTGTACTTCTACACCTACAGGTTGCTGGGCTCTAGCTTCTCGTTGTTGTTGCTCCTGATTTAGCTCAGGACGCTGTGCCACTCTATTAGATGCAACCGCTAAAGTATGACTCACTTCCATCGTCTGAACCACCATTAACCTTGGCTGATATCCCTGTTATAGCATATCTAGTCAGCTTATTTTACTAGTGGTTAGATGGTTTACTAATAACCGTCAGAGCTAAAGCTTATTTCAGCTGCTAGAGGCTGAGGTTAAAGCCATGTCTATCTATTCAAAACCCTCATAGGAACCTGGGGCTAAATTTTCAAACCGGGTGTACTTACCAATAAAAGCTAACTTAACTGCTCCAATAGGACCATTCCGCTGCTTACCAATAATGATTTCAGCGACCCCTTTCTGTTCAGTGTCAGGGTTGTAAACCTCATCTCGGTAAACAAACATGATTACGTCAGCATCCTGCTCAATCGCCCCAGATTCCCGCAAGTCAGAGTTTACTGGACGTTTATTAGGCCGCTGCTCAAGACTCCGGTTCAGCTGGGAAAGCGCAACAACTGGGGTATTAAACTCTTTTGCCAATGCTTTTAGGGAGCGCGAGATTTCCGATATTTCATTGGTTCGGCCTTCGTTATTACCAGGCACTTGCATTAACTGCAAGTAGTCCACCATGATTAAACCTATATCTCCATGCTCTCGAACAATTCGTCGCGCTCTTGAACGCATTTCAGTCGGGCTGATACCAGCAGTATCATCTACAAACAGTTTCTTCTCATTGATCATATTGACCGCTGCCGCCAGCTTCGGCCAATCATCTTCTTCCAGCTTACCTGTCCGAACCTTGGTCTGGTCTATTCTCCCAAGCGACGATAGCATCCGCATCATCAACTGTTCTGCAGGCATCTCCAAGCTAAAGACCAACACAGCTTTATCAGAGTTGAGTAGCGCATTTTCTACCAGGTTCATGGCAAACGTTGTCTTCCCCATCGATGGTCGACCTGCCACGATCACCATATCCGATGGCTGCAACCCTGCTGTCATATCATCAAGGTCATTAAAGCCCGTGGTAATGCCCGTTAAGCTATCACCAGCATTGAATAGCTCATCAATTCTATCGATGGCTTTGTTAAGCAGCTCTTTTACACCAACCGGCCCACCATCTTTGGGCCTATCTTCAGCAATTTGAAAAACCTCACGCTCAGCTTCATCAAGAATTTCACTGCTGGAGCGTCCGCTAGGATTATAAGCTCGATCAGCAATCCCCTGGCTTACTTTGATCAGCCGCCGCAAGATTGACCTTTCATACACAATATCAGCATAAGCACGAATATTTGCTGTACTGGGCGTATTTTGTGCCAGATCGGTTAAATAAGCTAAGCCACCACTTCCTTCCAGCTGATCAAGCTGGGTTAGCTCTTCAACAATAGTCAGAGGATCAAAGGGTTTTCCAGCGGCTACAGAGCTGGCAATAATTCGAAAAATATCTCGGTGTGGACGGTGATAAAAATCAGCGGAGGTAATTCGATCAGATACTAAATCCCAAGCATTATTATCTAATAGCAAACCACCAATGACAGACTGTTCAGCCTCCATAGACTGAGGGGCTTCTCTTAATGAAAGGGCTGTCTGCTCGGCTTGTTCAGTTGCTAAAGTGGGGCCTTGATCCATTGCCTACATTACCTGCTCGGCTAGGTATTCAATACAGATCTTCAGTCTACACACTACTTACAATTTACTCATACACTATAAGCAGTATAGTTAGATTGAGTTATAGAAAAATGCTTATAACACAGAATAAAAAGCACCCGCAATTGCAAACAATGCGAGTGCTTTTTACATACCGAATAAATAATTTAATTATTCAGCTTCTACAGTCACTTTCAGGGTTGCATCAACGTCAGTGTGCAGATGAATATTTACATCAAACTCACCTATGTGACGCAGAGGCCCTTCAGGCAAACGAATCTCACTCTTACTGACTTCAACACCGGCAGCAGAAATTGCTTCAGCCAAGTCACGAGTACCAATAGATCCAAACAGTTTACCTTCATCACCTGCTTTAGCAGTTAAAGTAAGCTCAAGCTCACCAATAACTTCTGCGCGTTTTTGCGCAGCTGCTAAGTTTTCTGCAGCAGCTTTTTCCAGCTCAGCACGACGAGCTTCAAACTCAGCCACATTAGATTTAGTAGCAGGAACAGCCTTATTAAAAGGAATCAGAAAGTTACGGCCATAACCTGGCTTTACTGAAACCTTGTCTCCCAAATTGCCAAGGTTGGCAATTTTTTCTAACAAAATCACTTCCATCTTGCTTACCTCAAGATTTTTCCCACTTAGCTAGCCTGAGCCTGCTGGCTTAATCAGCCGACCACGAAAGTCAATAAAGCTATCTAAGAGGGCAACTAAAACCGTCAAAAAGAACATAATTGGGGCGAGTAAGACTTGCACTGCATAAAATGTTGCTAAGCCTAGTGCATTATTGCCTTTAGTCACAATAATTGAGTGGCACATAGCTAGACCAGCAAAAAATAGTGGTGTTAATACGATTGGTAGTGTAGCTGCAAAACCAACCCCTACATTTACCCCTAAAAAGAACAATATCAATATTGTTACTGCTACCCTAGGAGGAAAACGTAGACTAAACAGCTCTTTATGAAACCCACCAGGTACATAAAGTACTGATTGCCACCATCGAGCTAGCATCAGTGCTACCACTGACAATAATAAACACCTGCTAGCTTTCGAGCCGGCTGATGCTGGTAATAAAAACTCTTTAATATAGCCAACAACTTTTTCACCGCCAGGCTCACTTGAGAGCTGCTGATAAAAACCCGCCTGAGTTAACGCCTGATGAAGCTGTTCAGCCACGGCCTTTAAGACATCCGGCTGAAACATCAACAGTGCTAGCATCATGGCTAAACCAACAAAAATACTGGTTAGCAAAGCCACTTGCCAGGACATTGATTTTCTTAATACCAGGGCTAAAGCACTCGCGCCCAAAATAGTCATTACTGGGCTAATATCATGCTGAAAGACTACCAGTCCTATTGCTGGCACCAACCCCCAGGCTAACACCATACTGCCAGCCTGCCAGCCTCGCCGTAAAATGACTAGGGCTACCGTAGCAGCGCTTAACCAATATGCAAAAGGCACCATCGCAGCTACAGCGGCTACTCCCGCTGCATGCTTAGGGCTACGCATAATAAGTTCAGCCAAGCCTCGCATTATATTCCCTTTATATTCAACAACTGTCGCCGACCACTACTTAGTGACGATCAGTGTAAGGCAGTAATGCGATATAACGCGCACGCTTGACAGCTGCTGCCAACTGGCGTTGATACTTCGCTTTAGTGCCTGTAATCCGGCTTGGGACGATCTTACCAGTTTCAGAAACATAGGCTTTCAGGGTATTGGTATCTTTGTAATCGATTTCCTTTACGCCTTCAGCGGTAAAGCGGCAAAACTTTCTGCGACGAAAAAAACGTGCCATAGCAACGTCTCCTATTAAATGTTAGGAAAAAACCAAATGAATTAATCTTCCGCGTGATCAGCTTCTTCAACGTCAGCTTTAGCTTGATCATCACGACGCTGCTCACGAGTATCTTCTGGCTTCATGATTATTGAAGGCTCAGTGATAGCTTCGTTACGACGAACCACCATATGGCGAATAACTGCATCGTTGAAACGGAAAGAGTTTTGCAATTCATCTAATGTTTCATTGCCACACTCAACGTTCATCATCACATAGTGTGCTTTATGAACTTTCTGAATTGGGTAAGCAAGCTGGCGACGCCCCCAATCTTCTAAACGATGGATCTTACCTTCACCCTGCTCAATCAGCTTGGTATAGCGATCGACCATGGCGCCAACTTGTTCACTTTGATCAGGGTGAACGAGAAATACAATTTCATAATGACGCATAGCATCTCCTTTCGGATTAATAGCCTTCTGCTCAAGCTAACAGCACTATTGCTATTAACTGCAGTAAGGCAAGGAGCTAAGAGAGTTGTTTTGCCGCACTGTCTAACAGTGCTTTAAGACAACTTCATTGGCTAGCCAGAAAGTCAATTAAATTAATTCCTGGCTTAAGGGTACCTCTAAGTGAACCGCGCATTCTAGTGAAGCCGGGTCAAACTTGCAAGCACCTACAAGCTTAGCTTGAATTTACAATCTTGATCATTTAACAGACTTGATTAATAGGCTTTCTTGATAAAAAAGCAGCCAGGTTTGCAGCAGCCATATTCACCAGGGTCTGTCTTGCCGCTTGAGTTCCCCAAGCGTTGTGAGGAGTAATATAAAGGTTCGGAATATTGGGCTGGAATAATGGATGATCAACAGGGGGAGGCTCTTCACTCACCACATCCAGTGCAGCACCACCCAACCATCCTGCTTTCAAGGCATCTACCAGCGCCTGCTCTTCAAGTAATCCGCCTCGCGCAGTATTAATTAATAATGCACCCGGCTTAACCAAACGCAAAGTATGGCGGTTAAATAAATGCTCTGTTTGCTCAGACAAAGGACAGTGCAAGGAAATAACATCGGCTTGTGGCAATGCAGTTTCAAAAGGCAAACGCTCAACTCCTTCAACCAACTGGCTTTGATGGCCTTCAAAGGTAGCTGCAATAACCTTCATTCCCAGCGCTTTAACCAGTTTTGCCACAGCCTGCCCCAGCTCACCCAAGCCAATAATAAGACAAGTTTTTCCAGCTAGCTCTAGAATAGGCTGATTTAATAGACAAAAATGTTCACTTTGCTGCCACTGACCTTGCTTAACAGCTGCTAAGTAATCTGGCTGACGGGTAGCCAGGTTAAGAATTAAGGCTAAAGTGTGCTGAGCAACACTATGAGTACCATACCCTCGAACATTACTCACCACTATCTGGCGAGACTTGGCTGCAGCTAAATCAATATTATTTGTGCCTGTTGCTAATACACCAATATATTTAATCTGCGGGTTTTCACTTAAAACTGGCTCAGTCATAGCCACTTTGTTGGTTAATACTATTTCCGCACCAGCTAACCTTGCATTTAACTGCAGGGCTGTTGTTTGATCATAACTCTGCCACTCTTTCAGCTGTCGTGTAATAGGCTGTAAGTCGAGATCATCCGGAGCTAATGAGGCCACATCAAGAATAATCCCTTTCATAAAAGCTACTCCATACTTGATTTTTGCTTCAATCGACGCTGCCTAACTGCTTCAAATAAACATACTCCGGTGGCAACAGATACATTTAAACTGGAAACTGTACCTGCCATCGGAATATTAACTAAATAATCACAATACTCTCTGGTAAGGCGACGCATCCCCTTTCCTTCAGCACCCATTACCAGGGCAATAGCGCCGCTCAACTCAACATCATAAACCGTTTGCTCTGACTCTCCAGCGGTGCCTACAATCCAAATACCTAACTCTTGGACCAGCTTAAGTGTACGCGCCAGATTAGTCACAGAAAATAATGGCATGGTTTCTGCCGCACCACAGGCCACTTTTCTTACCGTCGTATTTAGTCCAGCCGATTTATCTTTGGGGATAATCACCGCATCAACCCCTGCAGCATCAGCTGTTCGTAAACAGGCACCTAAATTATGTGGGTCGGTCACTCCATCAAGAATTAATAACAAGGGAGCATGGTTTAAACCTTGTAAAAAGCCTGCAAGCTCTTTTTCACCTGCTGCAGTAATCGGTTTAACTTTTGCCAACACACCTTGGTGCACTCCAGCAATATCTCTAAAAAATGCCTTATCAGGATAACTGACTCGCACGCCATACTGATGAGCCAACTCCGTCAATTTAACCAGGCGGTCTGGTAATTTTTTCACTTGCTGAATATTTAACTCAATCACTTGCTCAGGGTGCTGTTCTAATAATGCTTGAACCGCATGCACCCCTATAACCCAATCTGGTTTTGACATATGTTTACTATCAGTTACTTAAAAAACGACTTATGCTGTTTAACCCAAGTTTCAGCTTACAGGCTTTCGTTTAGCTGACCGTTTTCTTGGTATTTTTGTTCCACTTTTAGGCGCTGCCGCCTGACCACCAAGCGCCTCTTGATTAGAAGACTTCTTGGCTTTATGTTTAGGCTTATTTTTCCTATTCACGTTTTTTTCTGAATCGACTTTAACAGCTTTCCGCTTCTTTTTTCCTGGCTGCGCTTTTTCTACCGAACCTCTTAAGTGAGATTTCCTTTTAGCTGTTTTTTTTCTCGATTTATCAGCTGACTTTGCTTCATTTCTTTTCCCTTTATGCTTTCCTTTACGCTTGGAAGGCGTAAACTCAGCCACTTCAAAATCAATTTTCTTGTCGTCTAAATTAACGCGAGCAACAGTAACAGTAATTGGATCCCCCAAACGATAAGTCACGCCTGTGCGCTCACCCCGCAAGCGTTGATGAGCAGGATCAAAATGATAATAATCACCTGGCAGATTACTAATATGTACTAGCCCTTCAATATAAAAGTCAGTCAGCTCAACAAAAATACCAAACCCAGTGACTGCAGAGATTACTCCTGCATAAGTTTCACCAATATGACCTTGGATAAACTCACACTTTAACCAATCAACAACATCACGAGTTGCATCATCTGCACGCCTTTCTGTCATTGAGCAGTGCTCGCCCAATGCCATCATATCCGCTGGCTGGTAAGGGAGAATATTTTTCTTGGCTATCACCCGAGCGCCCTTTGCCCGTTTCACATTCGCTGATTCATTGTTACTACGAATCACATGACGAATAGCCCGGTGTACTAGCAAGTCAGGGTAGCGGCGAATAGGCGAAGTAAAATGGGTGTAGGCTTTATAAGCTAGTCCAAAGTGCCCTTTATTTTCTGGCTGATACACCGCTTGACTGAGCGAGCGCAATAACATGGTTTGAATAATATGAGCATCTGGTCGCTCAGCTATTTGTTCCATTAAGTCCTGATAGTCAGCAGGCTTTGGTTTATTTGATTTTAAAACCAACCCTAACTCACCTAAAAAGCTTTTCAAATTAAGCAGCTTTTCTGATTTCGGCCCTTCATGCACTCGATATAATGCTGGCAATTGATGTTTTTCTAAAAACCGAGCAGTGGCAACATTCGCGCACAGCATACACTCTTCAATTAGCTTATGGGCTTCATTACGCTCTGTTGGAATTATCCGCTCAATTTTACGGTTTTCACCAAAAACTATTTGTGTTTCTGTCGTTTCAAAATCAATGGCACCCCGTTTTTCACGGGCTTCACGCAACACATGATACAGGCCAAATAAATTATTCAAATGCGGCAACAGTGGTGCAAACTGCTTACAAAGTGATTTTCCCTCCTGACTATTGGCCAGGGTCAACATTTTATTAACCTGGTTATAAGTGAGCCTCCCATGGGAGTGAATCACAGCCTCATAAAAGCAATAACCACTAAGTTTACCTTTGGCACTTACGGTCATTTCACAAACCATTGCCAGCCTGTCAACTTTTGGGTTTAACGAACACAAACCGTTGGACAACACCTCTGGCAACATGGGTACTACATGCTCTGGAAAATAAACTGAGTTACCCCGTAAAAATGCCTCTTTATCTAGCGCACCATCTACTTTTACATAATGGGATACATCTGCAATTGCAACGTATAGTCGCCAACCTCCACCACGTTTGGCCTCACAATAGACTGCATCATCAAAGTCTTTAGCGTCTTCACCATCAATGGTAACAAAAGGCAATTGCCGTAAATCATGACGTGCTTTTTTATCGGACTCATCAACATGATCAGTAAATTGCTGAATTTCTGCTAGCACTTGTTCAGGCCATTGATGAGGAATATTATGGGCACGAATAGCTACATCAATTTCCATCCCTGGCGCCATATGGTCACCCAACACTTCTTTAACGATGCCAATGGGTTGTCGGTGTAAAGAAGGCTGTTCAACCAGCTCAACCATCACATATTGGCCCTGTATTGCCTGCAAAGGGCCAGGTTCAATTTGGATATCAACACTAACTCGTTTGTTATCCGGCACCACAAAGGAAACACCACTTTCAGTAAAGTAGCGGCCCACTAATTGATGGGTATTACGTTCCAGCACCTCAACAATTACGCCTTCTCTTTTTCCTTTTCGGTCCACAGAGGCCACTCGGGCCATAACCCGATCACCATCCAGCACCTGACGCATTTGCTTGGCTGATAAAAATAAATCATCACTGCCATCTTGTGGGATTAAAAAGCCGTAGCCATCCCGATGCCCCATGACCAAACCTTGGACTAAGTCCATTTTGGACGCCAAACCAAATGCGCCTCGACGAGTTTGCAGGAGCTGCCCATCCCTTTGCATGGCTCTCAGTCGCCTGCGTAGAGCCTCTTTATGTTCATCAGAAGTTAAATCTAGTGCTTTGCAAATTGCTGCATGACTAGCCGGTGCTCCACGCTCCTCAAGCAGCTCCATAATGAGCTCTCGGCTAGGAATAGGGTTTGCGTATTTTTCTGCTTCTTCCGCTGCTTGCGGATCTTTTTCTTTCCACCATTCAGGCATATTGTTACTTTTTTTCCTAAAATATTGTGGGCTTTTAGCCCTTAATGGCTAAATATAAATGCCCTTAAATTGTTAATTATAAAACCTCCTTTTTGAAGGTCAGTACATATACACACGATTTGTCGTAACAAAGGCTATGGATAATCTTCAAACCAACAAAGTTCATCTTATATCATTAAAAGATATTGTCGGTGGACTGTTAGCTCATCGTCAACTAAAGAATATACCTTTAGCGCTGGCTATTCAAAATGTGAGGATCTATTGGGAGGCTACAACTGTTTTCGAGCTTTTATCAATTTCTACTTCACTGTTTAGCTTTTTTCTTTGTTATTTCGTTTATTTACCGTGTTTATATCACTGCTTTACTTAAGCTGTTGTCGTATTTATAAGGTGACTTGCTTATAGACATGCTGCCCTGTTCAGGTTACAAGGCAGCACTTGGCTTAAACGGCTCAAAGTTTAACTAAAAGGGTGCCGTAGTACAATTGTTTCCTTCCGGTCTGGACCAGTTGAAATAATATCTATAGGTGCGCCAACCAGCTCTTCCACTCGCTTAATATAAGCTTTAGCATTTTCAGGCAGCTGCTCATAAGACTGCAAGCCGATGGTAGACTCCTGCCAACCAGGCATTTCCTCATAAATCGGCTCCATATTTTGATAATTATCAGCATCAAATGGCGAGCCAGTAATATTTTGGCCCTTAGCTAGATAGCCTTTACAGATTTTAATGGTTTCCAGGCCATCCAACACATCCAGCTTGGTTAAGCACAAGCCAGAGATACTGTTAATTTGTACGGAGTAACGTAAAGCTTCTGCGTCAAACCAGCCACATCGACGAGCACGTCCAGTAGTCGCTCCAAACTCATGACCTTTTTCAGCTAGATGCTTACCAACACCACAGTCTAACTCTGTTGGGAATGGACCAGCCCCAACACGTGTTGTGTAAGCTTTAGTTATACCCAACACATAGTCTAAATATAGAGGGCCAAAGCCACTACCTGTGGCTGTACCACCTGCTGTTGTATTGGAAGAAGTGACAAAAGGGTAAGTGCCATGATCTATATCCAGCAGTGAGCCTTGAGCACCTTCAAATAAAATATCATCGCCCGCTTTACGATAGTTATGCAAATCTTCCACTACATTACTGATTAACGGGGTAAGCTGTTCAGCCATTGTTAAGGCATCAGCTAATACTTGCTGATAATCTAATGGCTGTTCTTGATAATATTGAGTAAGGACAAAATTATGATAGTCCATCACTTCTTTTAGTTTTTCTGCAAACCGCTCTTTATTCAGCAGATCACCCAGTCGTAAGCCCCGGCGAGCAGCTTTGTCTTCATAAGCTGGGCCAATTCCACGGCCTGTGGTACCTATTTTCTCTTTACCACGGAATTTTTCGCGCGCTAAATCCAGAGCAACATGGAAAGGTAAAATTAATGGACAAGCAGGGCTAAGACGTAACCGCTCTCTAACAGGTACACCATTTTTTTCTAATTCGGCCATTTCTTTTAGCAATGCATCTGGCGCTAACACCACCCCATTACCGATATAACACTTGACGTTATCGCGTAAAATGCCAGAAGGAATTAAATGCAATACTGTTTTTTTGCCATCAATTACCAAGGTATGACCGGCATTATGGCCACCCTGAAAACGCGCAACGGCCGCTACACGCTCTGTAAGCAAATCAACAATTTTCCCTTTGCCTTCATCACCCCATTGTGTGCCAAGCACAACAACATTTTTACCCATGATCACATCTCTAAATTTAAATTAACTTAAATAACCTTTAGTCACTTATTAACCAAAAACTAATCAAAATGGAGCTATTTGCCAGCTCTCATTTATAAGCTGTAGTTTTCGATTGCACCCTAACTCTTTTGGCTGCTGTACTTGGTCTGGTAGTTCTCTAACAACCCTTTCACCCTGAGCTCGCAATGCCTGGACTGCTTCAAACGGCACATCAATAGGCGCCCAAATCGCATTATCAGCAGGCTCTGAAGGTGCTATTAAATCAAGCAATACTTTTAAGTCAGAACTAAATCCTGTTGCTGGACGAGAGCGACCAAATACTTTACCAATACCATCATAACGGCCACCCTGGGCAACTGCTTGTCCTTGGCCTGGTACATAAGCCGCAAATAAAATACCTGTATGGTAGTTATAACCTCTTAACTCACACAGGTCGAAGTAAATCGTTAGCGACGAACTAAACTGACGAACAGCTAAACCCACTTGTTCAAGCGTGCGAATAGCATTGTGCACATTTTCATTGGCATTTGATAAAACAGTTCTTGCCTGTTTCAATGTATCAAAATCACCTGATAACTCAGGTAGAGCCAACAACATATTGGCTACATCAACATCATCAACATAATTAGCTACAAAGTCCGCTAGCTCCGTAGCATCTTTACGCTGCAAAATATCAAACAATTCTTGCTGACGCTCTTCAGATAATTGGGCTTGAGCCACTAAGCCACGAAAAATCCCCACATGGCCCATATCCAAATAAACATTTTGAATAGTTAAGCTATTCAGTGTTTCCAACATTAAGCTAATGACCTCAACATCACTGGCTATACCAGAATGGCCATATAACTCTGCTCCCACCTGAATTGGGCTACGAGAAGCAGCCAACGAACAAGGCTTGGTATGAAAAACACTGCCTGCATAACACAGTCTAACCGGACCTTCTCGTTTTAAGGTATGTGCATCCATTCTTGCTACAGAAGGCGTAGTATCAGCACGTAACCCTAATAACCGCCCAGTTAGTTGATCAATTATTTTAAAGGTTTGTAAATCAAGATCATGGCCCGCTCCTGCTTGGAGGGACTCTAGATACTCAAGATGAGGAGGAATAACCAGGTCATAACCCCAGCAATGGTAAAGGTCGAGAAGTTTTCGCCTTAGCTGTTCAATTTGCATTGCTGCAGGCGGTAACACCTCATCTATACCGTCCGGCAATAACCAACGATCTGCAATTGTCATGTTATATCCGGCCTTTTTATGGATAGTGTCTCTGTTGGCTTTTTAACGTCAGCTTCTTTAAATCAAAAAAGCTCTCAATTTATTTAGCTTAAGAAGTGCACACTTATAGTCTACACCAGCAAGAATATTTTGGGCTTTACTGGTCAAATTACGAATTAATTAAATATAACAAGCCAGTCCCAGCTAGCATGCTTACCAAACCAGCTAGCCGTAATTGGCGGTCATCAAAGGTTGCTAGTTTTGCCACTAAGTCACGCCACCGACTGGGGTACAAAAAAGGAATAATCCCTTCAATGACCAACATGAGGCAAAATGCAACTAATAACTCGTGCCAAAAATTCATGCTTTCCCTTAGGCAATAAAAAAACCGGGTGATAACCCGGTTTGGATGATACTAACATGATTTATTAGCAGAATTGAAGCGATTTCAACCAGCTCATTACAAGCAGCTGATCAAATAACCAACTATTCTGCCAATAGCACTTCTACCATGTTTATTGATTATTTTCTGCACTAGAAGTATTTGTTATTGCATGAGGTGTTTTCAAATATTTAAAGAAATCACTTTCAGGCTTTAACACCATAATATCGCCTTGCTGCTTAAAGGCCTGACGGTAAGCTTGTAAACTACGGTAAAAGTTATAAAACTCTTGGTCACTGCCATAAGCTTCTGCATAAACAGCCGCTGCTTCCTGGTCACCTTCACCTCGTAATTGTTCAGCAATCTGATAGGCTTTCGCTAACAGTTCACGACGCTCACGATCCGCTTCAGCACGAATTTCTTCTGCTTTTTGCTTACCAAATGAACGAATTTCCTGAGCCTCTTTTTCCCGCTCAGTAATCATCCTTTCATAGACTGAATCACTCACCTGTTCTGGCAAATCAATTCGCTTAAAGCGCACATCCACAATTTCAATGCCATACTTTTCTTTAATTTGCACTTGTTCATTCAAGCTTTTTTTAATGCTGAAAATCAGCTTGTCACGCAGGTCTTCAGGCTCTTCTTCTGCGGCACTTGCTGCAGCTTTAGCTGCTGCTTTCTGTACAGCCGTTTTTGCTATTTCAACACCAGCAGCAAGCTGAACTGCACTATCATCTAGCACCAGCGTTTCCTGCGCACACTTAAAGCGAGAACGTTTCTTAATGTTAGACTTACCTGACACAACTTCTTTTAGCTCACACTGGGCAATCAAGTTACGCAAGCCTGATTCAATTAGCTGTGACAGTAGCCGATTGGCTTGAATAATGTTGCCTGATGTTGCTGTATAAAAACGCTGTACATCAGCTATTCGCCACTTTACAAAAGAGTCAACAACTAGCGCCTTTTTTTCCTGAGTAAAAAAGCGTTCTTGAGCTGCATCTAACGTTAGTAACCGGCCATCAAAGAGTTTCACCTTGTCAATAAATGGCGCTTTAAAGTGGAGGCCTGCTGGCACATCAGGGTTTTTAACCTGACCAAACCGTAGCACCACTGCCCGCTCACGCTCGCTGACAATATAAGCTGATTCCCAGCCAACAATAACAATAGCTAAGGCAATAATAATGGTTGCTAAGCTTTTACCTGTCATCTTGCAACCCTCCCACCAGTTCGATTTGAAGAAGTACGCTTACGTAGTTGTCCAGCTACTTTATCAGCTATTGCATCCATCTCTTGCTGAGTAAGAACAGGCTGACCAGTTAGAGAGGTAGGTGCCGTTGGGTTAGCTCCCATGAGTTTGTCTAGCGGTAAATACATCAGGTTATTACCACCTTCCACATCAACAATCACTTTATTGGTTTCACCTAGTACATCTTGAATCGTTTCTATATACATTCGACTACGGGTAATTTCTGGTGCTTTTTTATACTCAACTAGCACCTGCTTAAAGCGAGAAGTTTCACCATTAGCCTTCGCCGTTATTTCAGCTTTATAGGCCTGAGCCTCTTCTGTTATCCGCTTACTTTTACCTTTTGCCTGAGGAAGAATCGCATTACGGTAAGCAATTGCCTTATTTTGCACCCGCTCACGGTCTTCCCTAGCACGAATCACATCATCAAAAGCAGCTTGCACTTCTCTTGGTGGCTGAGTGCTTTCTACGTTGATTTTGCTAATGTAAAGGCCCGATTTATAGTCATTAACATAAGCCTGAAGTCTTTCAGCCACTTCAGCAGAAATAATACTACGGCCTTCTGTTAATACTGAGTGCATTTTTGAAGTACCTACCACATGACGTAAGGCACTTTGAGTTGCCTGTTCCAGCGTACTGATTGGATCAGCAATTTCCAGCACATAGTTTTTCAGGTTGGAAACATTGTATTGAACCGACAAAGAGACTTCGACGATATTTTCATCTTCAGTCAACATCTTCTGCCTTACATTGTAAGTTCGCAGCTCAGTTACATTTTCCTGAAATTTCGAGTCAATTGGAGGGAAGTAAAAGTGCAAGCCTGGCCCTACGGTTTCTTTATACTCACCAAACCGCAAGACAACTACTTGCTCCTTTTCATCCACAGTAAATGCAGCACTCCAAAAATATAAGACGGCAAGCAAAACAAAAGCGATTGGGAAAATACCACCCGCAGCAGAGCCAGATGATCTGCCGCCTTGGCCACCACCTTTGCCACCGAACAGGCTGCCAATTTTTTCATTTAATTTACGGAAAGCTTCATCCAGATCAGGAGGACCTTGGTTATTATTGCCACGATTCCCCCCGTTGCCCCAGGGATCTTTATCATTTCCGTTACCACCCGGTTCATTCCAGGCCATAAACTTCTCCATTACACCAGTGTTGGATTAGTAAGCTGATAGGTGCACTTCCCAATAACACATTCGCTATATTAGAAGGTGCTCCTTAACAAAGTTGTTGTTATGGCTATGATACTAGTTAATTCGGATAAATCTACGACTGTGCATTGTAAGAGCGACAGTTGCTGCCTTCAACCCGTACCCTTATTAATGGGTTACTGACAATAAAGCCTCTGGTTTTAACCCAGAACGACCTAACAACCTATCGTAGTCCTGCTTTGGCATTCTGATTTTTACCAGCGTATTGCCAGCTGCATCTATTGACTCAGACTGCACCACTCCCAACTCATAAAACTGTGCTCTTAACCGACTTTGCTGAGGGGTTAAAGTAATGGTTTGCTGAATTAATTGATCCCCCATATGCTCAGCAATGGCCTTAACTAATAACTCAGTGCCATTACCTTGTTGAGCAGACAACCAAACCCGGGTGGGCACTCCCTGTTCATTATAATCGACTCGTGGCTGTACATCAGACAATTGGTCTATCTTGTTGTATACCTGAAGACTAGGCAACTCATTGGCACCAATTTCTTTTAGGACGGCTTCCACTTGCTCAATATTGTCTTGATAGTTTGGGTCACTGATATCAACGACATGAACCAACAGATCAGCCATTACCGTTTCTTCAAGAGTTGCCCTAAAAGCCTCTACCAGCTTATGCGGCAAATGCCGAATAAAGCCCACAGTATCAGCCAAAACAACTGGACCTAAATCTGGTACTTTTATTCTTCTTAGGGTTGGGTCCAATGTGGCAAATAACTGATCAGCAGCATAGACATCAGCTGCCGTTAAATAATTAAATAGCGTTGATTTACCAGCGTTGGTATAACCTACAAAGGAGATACTTGGCACTTCTGCCCGCTTGCGGGCTCGACGCCCTTGGTCACGCTGTTTTCGCACTTTTTCCAAGCGTTTAGTAATTGACTTAATTCGTGCACGAAGCAAGCGTCGGTCTGTTTCTAACTGAGTTTCACCAGGCCCACGTAAACCGATCCCACCTTTCTGTCTTTCTAAGTGAGTCCAACCTCTTACTAAGCGTGTACTCATATGCTGCAGCTGAGCCAGCTCAACTTGTAGCTTACCTTCATGGGTACGCGCCCGCTGGGCAAAAATATCCAGAATCAGGCCAGTACGATCCAGTACTCGACACTGCAATTCTTTTTCCAGATTGCGTTCCTGAGAGGGACTTAAGGCGTGATTAAAAATCACCAGCTCTGCTTCATGGGCTTTAACTTGCTGGCGAATTTCTTCGAGCTTACCACTACCCACCAGATATTTTGGGTTGGGCTGTTGCTTGGAGATAGTTAGAAAGGCTATTGGGTTCGCCCCCGCAGAGCTAACTAGCTCTTTAAATTCACGGGGGTCTTCCCTATCTTGGTCACTGATTAACTCAGGATGTACCAATACCGCTTGTTCGCCACCTTGATGGCGTTCAAAAAACAAAGACAAACTCCTTAATTATTACCGGGCTCGCCAGTTTGCTCCTGCCCTTGCATTGGCAGTCTAACTGCTCGGGTGGGAACCACTGTAGAAATAGCATGTTTATATACCATCTGGCTGACAGTATTTTTCAGCAAAATAACAAACTGATCAAAAGACTCAATTTGTCCTTGCAGCTTAATACCATTAACCAAGTAAATAGAAACAGGTATACGATCTTTGCGCAACACGTTCAAGTAAGGGTCTTGTAGAGAATGCCCTTTTGACATTGCTGTACTCCTTTAATTAAATATCAAAAAAATTAAAAAATGCTTACTAATAATAAAATAATCCGCTTATAAAACTTCAAACCTAGAAGTTATACCCAACACGTAGTTTAAAACCATTTTGACGGGTATAAATAGGTCAACAGCTTTAGCAAAAAAGCTTCAATACCTGTTACCATTTCCAGTGTTAGCAGCGATAAGCGCAAACGTTAATAGCCGAGCTAGCTGTATATGATAGCTTAAAATTAAAACTTAAGCTCTATATAAGTGCCTGCTCCACAAATTTCAAGGTCTGGGCCGGTAAATCCTGATCAAGGCTGTCAAACCAGTGCAGCTTAGGCCAACTGCGCAACCAGGTAAATTGACGCTTCGCCAGCTGACGTGTAGCAACAATGCCTTTTTCGATCATCTCTTCATAGCTTAGTTCCCCCGCCAAATATTCCCAAGCCTGGCGATAACCCACCGAACGAATTGATGGCAGGTTACAGTTAAGGTCAGCGCGTTGTCTAAGCGCTGTTACTTCTGTCAAAAAGCCTTGATCAATCATTTGCAAAAAACGCTTTTCAATTCGCTGATGCAAGACTTTGCGCTCTTTGGGCGCCACAGCCAAACTTATAACGTGATAAGGAAAACTTTGCCGCTGAAACTGCTGTTCTCGTCGAAACTGGGTCATGGTTTTCCCCGAACTTCGATAAACCTCTAATGCTCGCTGCAACCGTTGAGGGTCATTTGGGTGAATCCGTTGCGCAGACTCTGGATCAACCGATGCTAGCTGAGCATGGATGTATGCCCAACCATGCTGACTTGCTTCTGCTGAAATCTGTTGTCTGATTACGTCATCAGCAGCAGGCATTTCCGCAAGCCCATCTTTAAGCGCTTTAAAATAAAGCATGGTGCCACCCACCAGTAAGGGGATTTTTTTTCTAGCAATTATGTCTGCTATTAATTGCGCTGCATCAACACGAAAGTCGGCTGCAGAATATGGTTCAGCCGGGTCTTTTATATCAATTAAATGATGGGGAAACTCAGCTAATATTTCAGGTGTTGGTTTTGCAGTACCAATATCCATCCCTTTGTATACCAGTGCCGAGTCGACACTAATTAACTCACAAGGTAATTGTTTATAAATGTCTATCGCCAAATCAGTTTTACCTGATGCCGTTGGCCCCATTAAAAAAATAACAGCTGGTTTAGTCTGATTGGTCAGGTTATTTGGATTATTTTTCACTACTTACTACGCTTTAATCACAATATTTTTTAAGGGTTATCGGCCCCTTAAAAACAGTTTATCCAGCTCGGCTACAGAGAGTTGTGTCCAGGTAGGTCGGCCGTGATTACATTGACCACTTCGCTCAGTTCGCTCCATATCACGAAGCAATGCATTCATCTCTGGATGAGTGAGTTTACGGTTAGCGCGCACGGAGCCATGACAGGCTATTGTCGCCAAAATTTCATTAATATGTGCCTGAATGCGATCACTGGTGCCATGTTCTATTAAGTCAGACAACACATCACGAACCAGCTGGCTGATATGGGCTTGTTTTAACAGCGAGGGGATGGCTTTAACTACTATAGTTTCAGGCCCCATTCGTAATAGTTCGAAGCCCAGGCTGGTAAATAATGTTTGAAATTCCTCGGCACAGTCTGCTTCTCGCTGGCTCACTGCTACAGACTCCGGCACCAGCACCGGCTGACACTTAATTCCTTCCGCTTGATAAGACTGTTTCATTCGCTCATAAGTAATTCGCTCATGAGCCGCATGCATATCTACCAGCACCAACCCATGCTGGTTTTCAGCCAATATATAGATACCTTTTAGCTGCGCTAACGCAAAGCCCAGCGGAGGTATTTCAGGCTCGTTATTAGCCTCTACTGACTCCATCGAAGGGCCCGACTGGGCTGCAATAATTTCATCGGCTGCCTCAGCCAGTTTGCCATAACCGGCCAGCTGCTCAGCAACCTGATGTTTGGTTGGCTGCTGAGTTGGCATACTGGGCTGACCACCAAAAATAGACTGACTACTAGCAGGCTGATTAAAGCGTATTTGCTCTTGCTCTTGAAACTCACCCGCAGATGCACCTGTAGCAGCAGGCTTACTTGTAGCAGTCAAGCGGTTATCAGTTACTGGCTGAGATGATGCTGAAGTCAGCTGATCACCGGGACGTACCTCTGCTAGGGCATGGTGCAAGGTACTAAACAAAAAGTTATGGACAGTGCGGCTATCTCGAAATCGCACTTCATGCTTGGTGGGATGAACATTGACATCAACAGAGGCTGGGTCAACGCTTAAATACAATACAAACGTTGGATGCCGGCCATTATAGAGTACATCTCGATAAGCCTGTCTCACAGCATGACTTACCAGCTTGTCACGAATCACCCGACCATTAACAAAGAAATACTGCAAGTCTGCCTGGCTGCGTGAATAGGTAGGTAACCCCACCCAGCCCCAAAGCCTCATACCAGCCGACTCAACATCCAGACAAACCGCATTTTCAATAAAATCTGGACCACAGGTTTGGGCTACTCGCCGATCTTTTTCTTGCTGCGTTTTTGCTGCTTTTAACTGATGAATAGTGCGCTGGTTATGACGCAAATTAAAACTAACATCAAAGCGGCTTAAGGCCAGTCGCTTTACAACTTCTTCCAGGTGACCAAACTCTGTTTTTTCCGTTTTAAGAAATTTACGCCTGGCAGGCGTATTAAAAAATAAATCCCTGACCTCAACCGTCGTACCTACTGGATGAGCAGAAGGAGACACCACTGGCTGCATGTCTCGCCCTTCGGTTTGCACCCGCCAGGCACTAGACTGGCCTTTAACTGCAGACGTTAATGTCAGTCGAGAAACCGAACTGATACTCGCCAACGCTTCTCCCCTAAACCCCAAACTAGCAACAGCCTCAAGGTCTTCTAGCTCAGTAATTTTACTGGTAGCGTGACGACTTAACGACAGAGGTAAATCGTCTTTTACGATGCCAGAGCCATTATCACGGATTTTCAGCAGTTTGATTCCACCCTGCTCAACTTCAATATCAACACGAGTTGCACCTGCATCAACAGCATTTTCCAACAGTTCTTTAGCAACCGATGCAGGCCTTTCTACCACCTCACCAGCCGCGATCTGGTTAGCTAATCGAGTACTTAATAATTGAATTCGTTTCATACAGCGTTAGTTCAAGCGACTAGTTTTAATTCAAGCTTTGGTTCAAGCGATTAATTGGGAATTTGCAGCACTTGCCCTTCACGAATCACATCGGCTGCCAATTTATTGGCTCGACGGATACTGGCAACAGACACATTGTGACGAGCAGCAATGGTAGAAAGGGTATCCCCTCTGCGAATGACATAACGAGTAAGCGTGTGACTTACTCGAGCGGCCAGTAGTGTACCTGGTGGTGGGCGATCTTCAAAATATTCTTTAATACCGGAGAAGATAGCTCTGGCCAACTGTCGCTGATGAGATTTATTAGCTAGTTTCTTTGACTCTGTTGGATTCGAGATAAAGCCAGTTTCAACCAAAATAGAAGGAATATCTGGCGACTTCAGCACCACAAAAGCTGCTTGCTCTACATGCCGTTTATGCAGCCGATTAAAACCACCCAAACGCCTTAACACCTTGCTGCCTACATCCAGGCTGGCAGTTAAGCTAGCGGTCATCGATAGGTCTAACAACACCCCTGCTAGCACTTTATCTTTATCATCCAGGCTGACACTACCTACACCCCCAATCAAGTCTGCATTATTTTCGCGGCTAGCTAGCCAACGCGCAGCTTCAGAGGTGGCTCCTCGTTGTGATAATGCAAATACCGAAGCTCCTCGGGCACGCCGATTTTTAAACGCATCCGCATGTACTGAAATAAACATATCAGCATTGGCCTCTCGGGCCATTTGAGTTCTGCGCCTTAGTCCGATGTAGTAGTCACCTTTACGAAGTAGTACAGGTTTAAAGCCAGGCTCCTGCTCCAGCAGGTACGCCAACTTTCTGGCAATTGAAAGCACCACGTCTTTTTCCCGCAATCGACCAAAACCGACAGCGCCTGGGTCTTCACCACCATGCCCAGCATCGATGGCAATAATCACATCTCGCTGACCAATAGGGGCCGTGGTTTTAGCCACATGATCTACTGATTTGATAGGAGTTTTAACCTGCTCGTACAAATCAATCACCAGTCGATCGCCATAGGTATTATTAGGCTTCAACACAAAGCTTTTTGGCTTAAGTGGCTGCTTTAAGTCCAGCACGACTCGCAGGCCTCCCGTTTTACGTCGACCTGAGCGGATTTTTTTAATTGGTGTTTTAGTAACATCCAGTTTATCAAGCGATGCTTTCAAGCTGGCTGACTCTAAATCAATCACCAGCCGATCTGGATTATCCAGCTTAAACACCTTGTGCTCGACAGGACCTGACAGGTCAAATACCAGGCGAGTGTTGTCAGGTGCAGGCCAAACCCGAATTCCTTCTATTGTTGCTGCTTGGCTTACTACCCCCAAGCCAAGCCAAATCAAAACAAAAAGACAACTGAGTCTCATCTATCTGATGACTCCTTATGATCATTTGTTAGAGGACGTGCAAAGTGTCATGTGCTCTGGCATTTTGCAAGGCTCTCACCTTGTTATTCTTTGGCAAACCTGATGGCCTTTCTCAGTATGAGCAGTGAGCCTCACTGTCCGCCCCTGGCTCCGATAGCTCAGTGTCACGGTAAGGTCTGCTATGGGTAAAAAGCCTTCACCTCTTTCTGGCCACTCAATCAAGCACAGGTTGTCATCCTGCAGATAGTCTCTTACCCCCAAGAACTCCAGCTCTTCAGGCTCCCCTAACCGATACAAATCAAAGTGGTAAACCTTATGATTGGCTAACTCATAAGGCTCAACCAAGGTGTAAGTAGGGCTTTTTACTGAGCCTTGATGACCTAGTACTTGCAGCACACCTCGACACAATGTGGTTTTTCCAGCCCCTAAATTACCTTCTAAATAAAAAATTCCTTTACCATCTGCGGCTAATGCAAGCTGCTTACCAAAATCAACGGTTGCAGCCTCATTTGCCAGCAGAAATGTAATATCTTCAACCATACTTACTCTTCACTGCCATCTGGTTTATCTGTTTTCTGATCAGAGGGATAAGCTCAGTTGCTCTCAACCCAAAATAACCACCCACCAACTTTACTAATTGATCTGCACTGTAACTATGCAACCAGGTGCCTAACCCGGCAGCCTCGGCTGTACTTAGCCCTTGAGCTATGAGAGCCCCAAGCAGGCCACTTAACACATCCCCCATACCACCCACAGCCATACCCGGATTGCCTACATTAGCCAGTTGGATTAGCCCTTTAGCACACACTAAACTACCAGCTCCTTTTAGTACCGCAGTGCTTTGATATTGACTAGCTAGCTGCTCCACTGAAGCAAAGCGATTTTGTTGTATTTGCTGGCTGGATACACCCAACAGTCGAGCAGCTTCCCCTGGGTGGGGCGTCAATAACCAGTCACTTTTCTTTTGCTCTAGTAAAGTTGGCTCCACCGCCAGCAAGTTCAACCCATCAGCATCCAATACCAGGGGCAGACCTGAATCAATCGCTGCTAACAAGCACTCACGAGACCAGCGGCTCTGACCCAGCCCAGGACCTATAACCAGAGCTGATTTACCAATTAACAGTCGGGGAATTTGCCCGGGGTTATCACAGCCTATCACCATTATTTCTGGGCAGCGTGCTTGCAAGCCGCCAACTTGCTCCGGGCGAGTCACTACAGAGACCAGCCCAACGCCTGCATGCAGGGCAGCTTCAGCAGCCATGGTAATGGCACCTCCCATACTATGATCACCACCAATTAGTACTAAATGGCCAAAAGCTCCTTTATGGCTGTTTTTATAACGCTCAGGTAAACATGTTAGGTAGCGACTGGGGTCAAGCAGATAACTGTTACAAGGGGTTGTATGATATACCAGTTCAGGTACAGCCAAGTCAGCAAAGTGAACTTCACCAGTCAACTCACATCCATGATGGGTATAGAGCCCTCGCTTACGCCCGATAAAAGTGATGGTGCTTCTTGCTTTAACTGCCACCCCCAACACAGTGCCAGTGTCTGCACACAAGCCTGAAGGGATATCAACTGCAATTACTGGCTTGTAGGTGCTATTGAGCTGCTCGATAACAGAAGCATAGGTTTCTCTCACTGGACCTTTTAGCCCTGTGCCCAACAAAGCATCTACAAACACATCAGCGGTTAGCTGCAAATTTTCTTGCCAAGGGGTTATTGATACTGATTGCGCCTGGCACCACTGATATGCAGTCAAGGCATCACCCTTAAGTTTGCCTGGATCACCTACAGCTATGACCTCAACTTCAATGCCTTTTTGCTTTGCCAAACCAGCTACAATAAAACCATCTCCTGCATTATTTCCTGAGCCACACAGTACCTGAAGGTGAAAGGACTCTTTTCCAAACCACTGTTCACAATACTGCCTGAGTAGCCGAAAGGTTGCTTTACCCGCACGCTCCATTAAGGTGTAGCCTGCAATCCCTTGCTGATGAATCGCATTATAATCTAGCTGCCGAACTTGCTCGGCTGTATAGAGCGTATGTGATAGACTATTGGCCATAAGCGTTATTGATGTTAACCCCCAATGCACTTTAAGGGTGCACATTGAAATGACGTTTTCTGAAACTGAAATGAACGTTGAAATTAAATGTATTTAGCAATTATACGTCAGCTATCTTCTGTCACCAATGAAAGCTAACTTTTGTCAAGCCTATCCATTACTGGCATATCAATATCGACACCCAGAAATATCAATTCGACCAATGCCCCACTATTCAAGTTCCCAATAGTTGTTGCTAGGCTTTTCATCTATCATGAAGCAGTTACCTGAAACTAAGCTGAATTCACTTGCAGCCGATATCAAACACTGGGGAAGAGAGCTTGGCTTTCAAGAGGTTGGTATCAGTGGCATCGACCTTGGCCCCCACGAACAGTACTTAAACGACTGGCTGGCTACTGGGTATCATGGTGAACTGGACTATATGGCAGTTCATGGTACTAAACGCAGCCGCCCCGCTGAGCTTGTACCTGGCACATTAACGGTGATTAGCGCCAGAATGGATTATTTGCCTGGAGATACAGAAACCATTCGAATTCTAGATGACCCCAGCCAGGCTTACATTTCTCGCTACGCACTTGGCCGTGACTATCACAAAGTCATTCGCAAACGCTTAGCCAAACTCGCAACCAAAATCACCGAGGCTGTTGGCGAATTCGGCTATCGAGCCTTTGTCGATAGTGCTCCCATTCTAGAAAAAGCCATTGCTGAGCAAGCTGGTATAGGCTGGATTGGCAAAAATACCTTAGTACTTAATCGCAAGGCTGGCTCCTGGTTCTTTCTGGGTGAGCTGTTTACTGATTTGCCGTTACCCACAGACTCTCCCACTGAAAAAAATCACTGTGGCCGCTGCACAGCTTGCCTAGATATCTGTCCAACGGATGCTTTTGCTGGCCCCTATCAGCTAGATGCCCGACGCTGTATTTCTTACCTCACTATCGAGTTAAAAGGCTCTATTCCTGTAGAACTAAGAAGCAAGATGGGTAACCGGGTTTTTGGCTGTGATGACTGTCAGCTGGTTTGCCCCTGGAATCGCTTTGCCAAACCAACTCAAGAAACAGACTTTTTACCCCGCCATAAGCTGGACAGCTCATCTTTAGTGGAGCTCTTCTTATGGACTGAGGAAGAGTTTCTTAATCGTACAGCAGGCTCACCTATCCGCCGCTCAGGGTATCAGGGCTGGCTTCGAAACCTTGCGGTAGGGTTAGGAAATGCACCCACCTCAACAGCCGTGATAGACGCTCTAAAAAGCCGCTTGGCAGGTGCTTCTGAGTTAGTCAGAGAACATATCGAGTGGGCATTAGAGCAGCATCTGAGCTCCAAGACTCAATGTTAGATGTTAGCTTGGCTCTCTGGATTTAGCATCTAGACGAATAAAGTGCTCTCGATAATAGCGAAGCTCTTCAATTGACTCGCGAATATCCTCTAAAGCCAGATGAGAGTTTTTCTTGTTGATGTGTTTCAAAATTTCCGGGGTCCAACGCTGGGCAAGTTCTTTGAGAGTGCTGACATCAATACTGCGATAGTGAAAGAATTTTTCCAACTTAGGCATATACTTCACTAAAAAACGCCGGTCCTGGCCGATGGTATTACCACACATAGGCGATATCCCTGCATCAACAAATTGTTGCAAGAACTCAATGGTAAGTTTTTCCGCGTGCGCTTCATCAATATTGCTGTTTTTTACCCGCTCGGTAAGTCCTGTTTGCCCATGGGTTGTGGTACACCACTCATCCATGGTTAGCATATGCTCTTCCGGCTGGTGAATAGCAAAAACGGGGCCTTCAGCAATTACTTCTAAATCCCGATCTGTCACGATAGTGGCAATCTCTATAATCCGGTGCTGTTCAGGGTCTAGCCCTGTCATTTCAAGGTCAATCCAGATCAGGTTTTCAGCTTTCGACATCAACGCATCCTTAATCGGATAAAGCGGCTTACATTTAATTTAAACGCGCCTTAATACATAGTGATAGTATTGATTCACAAATTTCGCTCAATGATAATGCCGATTAATGACTTCGAGCAAACTGTTTGGAATTATGAAATACCACTTTTATGAGTAAACGTCGCCTAAACCGCCGCCAAGCTTGGCGAATTGAAAAAATCCAGCAAGAGCGCGCCAAGCGAGCCGAAAAAAAAGGCAACACATCAGAGCAGCAACTTAGCTCAAGTGAACTTGGCCCTGAACAGCATGGACTGATTACTACCCACTATGGCACTCAAATTGATGTTGAGCCATTAGATCAACCAGGAACGCGCTATCGTTGCCATATAAGAGCAAACCTTCCAGCGCTGGTAACTGGTGATCATGTTGTCTGGCGTGCAGGTGCCGACTTTACTGGAGTAGTAGTTGCCAGCCTACCAAGGAAGTCATTGCTATCTCGCCCTGATAGCCGGGGCCAGTTAAAACCAGTAGCTGCCAATATAGATTATATCGTGATTGTGGTGGCTCCGCGGCCTACTCCTTATGCAAATTTAATTGACCGTTACTTGGTTGCTGCTGAGCTAACAGACATAGAGCCTGTAATCTTACTTAATAAAACGGACTTACTCACCAAAGAGCCCGAACTTGAAGCACCGCTGACAAATATGCTGAAAATTTACAGCGACATTGGTTATCAGGTACTGCAAGCCTCCACAGCATTGGACCATGGCCTTGACCAACTCACTTCACTACTTGATGCCCATACCAGTGTGTTTGTTGGTCAGTCCGGGGTTGGTAAGTCATCTTTGGTTAATATGCTGCTACCTGATGTTGAAGCTAAAGTAGGAGACTTATCAGTTGCCTCAGGGAAAGGCACCCATACCACAACAGCCGCAACACTTTTTCACTTCCCCACTGGCGGTAAACTGATTGACTCACCCGGCATTCGTGAATTTGCCCTGTGGCCAATGGATCGTTTTACTTTAGCGCAGGGTTTTAAAGAGTTTAGAGAAGTGCTTGGGCTGTGTAAATTTCGCGACTGCCAACATGAGCAAGAGCCTGGCTGTGCTTTGCGCCAAGCAGTAACAGATGAAAAAATTCACCCAAACCGAATGGCCAGCTTCAAGCATATTGCACAGTCTTTAGACGATGGTGACTCTTACTAAGCTCTATCTTCAGCACACTTATTTGCTAGAGCCCGCTTGCTGCCAACAAGGATATTAGTCAAAAAATAATACCTTGTTGACAGCATCTAAGGCTGATTTAGCTTAGCCTTATCTTTAGCATCAAAGATATTTAATTGGTTACGCTTTAGCAATGGTTGCTGCGGGTTTGCTGAGTCTTTCTCTACAGCTTTGGACTTACCAGATACTCGTGACAAGTTCAATTCTGCTTGCTTGCTTAAAATTAAAATATCAATTCGACGATTCACCGGGCTTTTTGGTTTTTTAGCATCAAATAATACCGAGTCTCCCAATCCAACGACTTGGGCAACTTGCTTTATTTTCACTCCCCCAAATAGCAGTGTTCTACGCGCAGTATTAGCTCGATCAGCTGAAAGCTCCCAGTTACCATAATCGTCTCGAGTACCAAATGGCGTTGCATCAGTATGACCACCAATACTTATTTTATTGGGTACTGACGCTATCATTGGTGCCAGCTCTAATAAAATATCTTCAAAATAAAATTTTAACTCAGCACTACCACTAGCAAACATAGGCTTTTTATCTGCATCAACAATCTGAATCCGCAAACCATTTGGCGTCACATCCATAATCAGTTGATCTTTGAACTTTCTTAATACTGGGTTTTCTTTTACTTTTTTCTTAAGCTCAGTCAGCAGGGCTTCCAAACGCTGCTTTTCCATTTGATCTGCCAGCGTAGTCTTGGCCCCAACCTCCGTCAGCTCATCCACCTTGTCTTGCTGCTTTTTGTGCTCTTTTGGCGACCCAATACCACTTTGATTTGAAACCATCGGGCTACCACCTAAGTCAATCGCATAGGGGCTAGCTTTGTCACTTTGACCTGTAGGGTCTTGGAAGTAGCCAGCAATGATAACTTTTTGTTCTTCAGTCGACTGGGAAATCAGCCAGAGCACCAGAAAAAACGCCATCATTGCTGTAGCGAAATCAGCAAATGCGATCTTCCATGAGCCACCATGATGACCATGCCCCCCCTTTTTATACCGCTTGATGACTATCGATTCTTCACGTTCCATAACTACCGTGATCTAATATGCTGCTCCAGCTCGACGAAGGATGGACGAGAATGGGCATAGAGTGCTTTGCGGCCAAACTCAACTGATAACGCCGGTGGCATCCCCCCTAAAGAGGCCACCAGACACGCTTTTACACATTCATATGCATTAAGCTCCTCCTGTACGTTATGCTCCATTGCCTGAGACATCGGCCCAACAAAACCATAGGCAAATAAAATCCCTAAAAAAGTCCCAACCAATGCAGCAGCAACATGAGCACCAAGCTCTTCAGCTGGGCCTCCCAGGTCTTTCATGGTAATCACAATACCTAATACAGCAGCCACAATACCAAACCCAGGTAGACCATCAGCTACTTTAGTGACTGCATGAAAGGGGTGTTCAAGCTCTTCAACTCGGGTTTCAATTTCCATATCAAACAGACTTTCCAACTCATGAGGTGCCATATTGCCAGATGACATCAGGCGTAAGTAGTCAGCAATAAACTCGGTCAAGTGGTGATCACGTAAAATAACGGGGTAACGGGAAAAGATGGCACTACCAGCAGGGTCTTCCAAATCGGCTTCTATTGCCATCATGCCATCACGACGACTTTTATTTAAAAGTTCATATAATAAACCCAATAAATCCATAAAAAAGGCATTATTAAATTTTGAACCAAATAAAACAGTAGGAATTTGCTTCAATACATCAGTAAATGTAGAAAAGGGATTGGCAATAAAAAAAGCACCTAACGAAGCGCCACAAATAATTAATAACTCCAGAGGCTGCCAAATAGCTAGCAACTCCCCTTTCGCCAGGACATAGCCACCAATCACACTACCGATGACAACTAAAATACCTATGATCTTAAACATCTTCGCTTAAGCTCCAAGGTTAAACAAACTCCACCTGATGATAAGTTGATAATCATGACAATATTTTCTAGTACAGCATTTAATAGTCAGGATAGTGGGAGTTACACAGCCCAGGTTGTGCTTCACTCTGTTGTCATTAATGTTTAAGCAGAAAAACGAAAATTCACCAATACTTAATAACCACTGACTATAATCAAGTAAAGGCCATTTGACTGTTTTAGACAAATTCAACCATGGAAACAACACAACCAGTGCATGGAGTAGCCGCATGGCAGCAGCTATTGAAAAAAAAGGCATTGCCTATTCCAAATCCCACCAAAGCTGCGCTATTAGAAGCTACCACTGAAAATAATACCCTGCCTCCACTGGCCGCTATTATCAGGCATTGCCCGTTGACCGCTTTTCATATTTTCCATCAAGCCAATAAAAACCGTGAAATTACTTATGACATTCGGGTAAAAAGCCTTGAACATGCTATGGCAATGCTAGGAGTAGATGCCATTAAAATGTTTATCAATTCAGTTAGCAGCTTCGACCCACTAACTGATGACCTTCAAGCCAACTGCCTTATAAAAGAGGTAAGCAATAGCCTGCATGCGGCCCATCAAGCCCAATACTGGTTCAAGCAAAAAACCCGCAAGACCAGTGAAGAAGTTTTCTGGTCCGCACTTTTTTTTAATGTCACCCGCTGGGCACTGGCTTTACAGATCCCTAAGCAAATGCAGCTCATCCAGCAGTGTGGCGGTAAGCATGTACAGGCAATAGAGCGTCAAGTTTTAGGTTGTACAATATCTACCCTACAGTTAGCCCTGGATGACTATTGGTCACTACCTTGCATCAGCCACCATGCATGGGAGCAATTTCGAGCAACCAAGCCCAGCAGCTGGATTGCCATGAGCCGATTTGGTAGGCAAAAGCCTGAGCATGGTTATACCCAAGCGAGTGAAAGGGCTGAACGACGCTTTCAAGACAAAAAGGAGCAAGATCCTCAGTTTAGATTGTTATTGGGTACTCCCGCTGCATTTATATTTTGGGCAAACGCTCTAGCCCAATGCAGTCGCTTTAGCTGGTTTAGTATGAATAGCAGCCGACTCAGTGGCCTAATGGCAGCACTACTCAATAAAGGCTGGGATAAAACCACACAAACAATCCATCAAGAAGCTGTTAACCTTTCCCACAAGTTAACTTATGGCTATGGACCTGCGCCTGCAGTGGGGCTGGTTAATAGTGACGTGCTTTATCATGAACCTAAATTGATGAAGACACAGAAAAAACCCTCTCCCGCCGCCCCTTCCCAAACAACAGAAGCTAAGCCCACAACACCCTTGGTTAAACCTATACCTGCACCCGCTACACCACACAGCATTGCTGAAAAACAGGGTGATATAACTCACTTTGAGCAAATTGTTGAAAACCTAAAGGATCATCCAGAAAGATACCCAACACTAGCATCTCTAATTGACATCTTAACGGAAGCAATCATAGAGGGATTAGCCTATGAACGGTTAATTATTGCCTTAACTAATAAAGAAAGAACCCGGTTAAAGAGCTATCGCTGCTACCCCAAAACAGAAAAAGTACAATTTGAAATTATTCTAGCAACAGCTCCTTTTTTTAACGACTTACTAAAAAAACAACAAACTATTTGGGTTAAAGGTAAAGAACAACCCGATATTTGGGCTAAAATACCTGGCCCATTTAAAAAAGCAGTTGGACATGACCACTTCATGCTACAAACCCTCACCATGCCAAGAAAAGCAATTGGAATGCTATATGTAGATATGCCCTACTCCAATAGCTTATTTAAAGTGGCTGACTTTAGATATTTACAAGCCCTAGGAAATGCCTGTCGTATAACACTATTATCAATGGCGCAAAGCAAAAAACGAGGTTAGCCAAAACATTTACTTAAACCTCAGATATTTTACATAAAGCTCAATGCATAAAAAACGCTGTAAATTTTGCTAACAATTTAATATCGATAAAGCCAGCATCTACCATCGCATGCAGTTAATTTAATATTGACTACTACCTCTAACGCAAAATAGATTTACCCACTCTTTACTAACAAGCCATTTTGAGTCAACTTTATTAGGCTCTTAACGCCAGCTAATTTGAAATATATTTTGCCTACCAAAAATAAGAACTGGATCATAAATAAAAGCAAGCACATCAACACTCTTTAAAAATTTGATCAGTTTTACACCAAACAAATAAATATACGCGAAGAAAAATATAAAGCTAACCAAATTCATGGAATCATTCAAAGTATTACGCCTCTAATACTTGCCAAAAAAACTGACATGAGTATTTTATTTAAGCATCGCATATAACCTGACAACAATTTATTAAGCGGATAAATAAAGTGGTCTGTAATCAGTTAAATCAATAAATCCATATATTTATAAACGCTTTACATAAATGATTTTGACATACAACCAACAAATTTTGTGACTGTATTCAATTAATAACTGATTTTCTATTAACAGGTTTAATAGCAATTAACTTTTATACCGATAACCAGAGGAGCGACTGAATGTCCCAATCAAACAGAACAAAGCTATACCTATGGTGTAGTCTCTTGCTTTGTCTGGTGGGCAATATGTTCAGTAGTTCCGTCATTGCAAGCCAAACCGTTCGTATTGAAGTCGACCGGCTTAATGTAAGAGCAGCCCCTAATACTCGAGCCAGCGTCATAGGTACTGTTGCAGTAGGTCAGGTTTATGTCAGCATTGCCAGCCAAAGTGGCTGGCGAAGAATTTGGTTTGATAATCGCACAGGCTGGGTAAGCAGCCGATATGTCAGCCGAACAAATAAGAAATCCAAAAAAGTTAAAGTTGGATCATTAAATGTTAGAAGTGGCCCTGGCACCCATTATCGAACCATTGGCCAAACCTCCAATAACGCAGAGTGGGCTGTAGCGGAAACACGAGGTGGCTGGGATAAAATTTACTTTGGAGGTAGCCACCGCTGGATTTACGGTAAATTCCTCAATAACCCCAATCCTCCCAGACCACCAAAATCCAATGCAGGCTTTATTCAGCTTCCGGCCAAAGGAAAAGGATTTTATTCAGCTAAACCATCCAACCGCTCCTGGGGGTTACCTCGCTTAGTCTATGGCTTACAAAAATCTTCTTTAGCCTGGCATCGTGACCACCCTAACTGGGGAAAAATTGGTATAGGAGACCTTTCTCTTAAGCAAGGAGGCCGAATATCAGGCCATGTCAGCCACCAGCGTGGAGAAGATGTTGATATCCGACTTATTCGCAAAGATGGTGCAGCCAAAGGCACAACAATTTATCAAAAGCACTACTCCAGCAAGAGAAATCTAGAATATATAAAAACCTATCTCAAAAAATACTTTGAAGTTGATTTGATTTTCTTTAATGACAACAAAGTTTTTAGCATGCTGCCTTCACACAATGGTAAGCGCTACGGTGATTGCCGTAAAAAACCTGGCAGTACAGGTGTTGCCTATGTGATGTGCTGGCCTAATCATCATGATCACTTTCACCTACGTATTAAGTGATAGATATGGACGTTACAGGACTCATCAACCAAACCGAGCAGCAATTAAAAAAACAACTTGCAATCAGTATTTGTATTTCTAGCCTGGTCAGCGGTGTTATTGGCTACTCACTTGGGCAGTATAATACAGAAACCACAGTAGATACTCAGATTGCTGCAACCGAACAATCCTCTCAAGAACAACCCGCTGTTAAAGACAACCCTTTTACTGTTTCACCTCAGCCTGATAGCCAGACATTAGCTATTGATGACGAGGCTGCTAACCAACAGAATGCCCCTGGTAATAGTAGTGAGGTTGTTAAAACCCGTCCAGAACAGGCAATTATCGATTTATTTGCCAAATTAGAGTCGCTAGCTGATCACCCAACGCCATTTGCAGAAGGGCTTCAGCAACAATTAGAAGCAAAACTTTTACAAGAAATACAACAAAACCCGGCAGCATTAAAATGGGCAATTGCGAAATTCCGCTCCAACCTAAACGAAGTACCAGGGCAAATGCTTGGTGTGTTACTTGGCACCATCCAAGACCCTGAAGTAGAAGAATTATCTTTAGAGTTAACAGGCAGCACAGTTAAATCTGAAAAAGTCGCGGGTTTGGAATTAATGAGCCGCTTGGGAATTTTCCAGGAAAAGCAGCGAGATAAAATTCTCAATGTGATTAATAGCGAAACTGACCCTGAAGTATTGGGCGCAGCTATCTTTGCAATGCAAAAACACCCCACCAGCCCTGATGATTCCCAACTCATAATGGACAGCTTTCAATCATTAAGCCAACATCCAAATCCTGAATTAAGACGGCGCTCCTTAATAGCTATTGCCGACTGGGCCTCCAGCACAAACCAACTCCAACCGGTAGTGACAGCTTTAAGCGATAGCTCTGTGGATGTGCGTGCTGGCGCTGCATTTGCCTTAGCGCGATCACGGTTTGTTAATGAATCAGCTACCAGTGCTCTCATCAGCACCCTGCAAGATAATGAAGAGGATTGGGCTGTACGAGAGCTTGCCTGGCAAGCGCTAGCTGAGATACCCATGAGTAAAGAACAGTATCAAACGTTTAAAGAGTTTGATGATCAACGCGCTGTGATGTTTGAAGCAAAAGATTACTCGCCTGGTGCAAATACTGATGTGATGGCACCTTAATCTATCCTATATTTGTCGCATTTCTCCTTTTGCTAGTTGTAATCAATACCCTAACACTTTGAGGAGTTGTTAGGGTATTGTCATTTTTGTTATGGAATGACCTCAATAATAATGAATCACCTAGCCAATGAAAAAGCACCCAGTTTTATTTTTGCCACTCTCCCTATAGTTATTACTCTACTCCTAATGTGTTGCCAAATTCTTTATTTTGGTGACTTTACTCCCCACGTATCACTCATAATTAGCTACTTGCAAAATGGCTACTCGATTAAAACCAGTATTGCTGCTGTCGATCAACTATTAAATCGAGGTGGTATATTATCAATGGCCTGGGTAATGACATTGATTTTAATCGCCTTAAGTTTTGGCGCCGCTCAGGAAAAAAACAGGCTGTTTAGCAACAATACTGAATAGTTTTATCAAACGTATAAAGCGATTTGGTAGCTTACAAGCCTCTACTATTGGCGCATCTATACCCAATGCGTAGGATTTTTAGGTGAGGCCATCAAGTGACGAAGCCTCATGAGCCTATATTAATAGGTGGTTGGGGTGACAGTTAAATGCTCCATGCATTAACTGCATTCACACCATCCTTGGTGATTAGGAATGATGATAACAAAACCTAAAAATGATTCGCGACGGGTATATTACCACTAATTTAGTGGGTGGTACCCCAGGGCAATTGCATATAAAAATACAACAAAATCAGTATAATAGAATAAAAAGCAACTGATATAGAGTGCAACATTGGTAAAAAATAGTACAGTTTTAGATCATTTTGAACAGTTAGATGATCCTCGAATGGAACGCCGTCGTCGTCATAAGCTCATTGATATTATTACTATTACGATTTGTGCTGCTTTATGCGGGGCAGATGACTGGGTCGCTATTGAGCGATTTGGTAACGCCAAAGAAGCATGGTTTAAGAGCTTTCTAGAGCTACCCAACGGAATACCCTCTCATGATACCTTTGGTCGTTTTTTCTCACGCCTTTGCCCTACATCGTTTCAAAGCTGCTTCATCCAATGGGTTCAGTCAATCACTGATAGCTTACCTGGCAAGTTGGTAGCCATTGATGGTAAAACGCTTAGACGATCATTTACTGAACCTGATAAGAAGAATGCTATTCACTTGGTTAATGCATGGTCAATAGAAAATAAGTTAGTGTTAGGTCAACTTAAGACTGATATAAAATCCAATGAAATTACCGCCATTCCTGAACTATTAGAAGCGATAGCGGTTAAAGGTGCTGTTGTATCAATAGATGCGATGGGGTGTCATAAAGCCATTGCTAAAAAAATTCGTGAAAAAGGGGCTCATTACTTGTTGGCAGTTAAAAATAACCAGCGTCGCTTATATTCTGCTATTCAAGAACAACTGTATTCTAAAAAAGCCAAAGTGTATCAACGTCCAGCTATTGACTTTCATTCTTCAGAAAAAGAACAGCATGGCCGTCATGAGATACGACGCTGCTGGGTTTATCACTCAGTGGCTAAACTACCTATAGCAACAGAGTGGATCGATTTAGCTGCTGTCATTAGGGTTGAGACAGAACGTACCTTGCAAGGCAAAAAATCAAAAGAACAACGCTATTATATTTCTAGCCAGCCCTTATCAGCAAAAGCTGTCAGTGAAATGATTCAACATCATTGGCAAATTGAGAACAGCCTACATTGGAGTTTGGATGTTGCATTTAGGGAAGATGATAGTCGAATTCGTATAGGTCATTCAGCAGAAAACATGTCTAGGATTAGGCAAATAGCCCTTAATATTCTTAAACAAGATGACACTTATAAAATTGGTATAAAAAATAAGAGGCTTTCTGCTGGTTGGGATCATGAGTATTTAATGAAGTTAATTTGCTCCGTGTAAATTTATATGCGATTGCCCTGGGTGGTACCCCTTACCTATCAATAGCATTACCAGGTCGAATGTTTGCTCCCGCCTATAAAAAGCTTGGCTATTCCAAATTAAACTTATCTCGTGCTATAGAAGAAGGCGGAACTCTCATCTCTCCGTTAATTCCCTGGAATGCAGGTGGTGCAGTTGTTATTACAGCCTTAGGATTAGGAATAACAGCAAGCAATATAGAAAATTTATTGTATATTCCATTGGCTTTTGCCTGCTGGCTATCACCGGTTATTGGAATCACTTATGCGTATTTGGGATTATTCAGTCCCAAAAAATCAGATAGCTCAGATAATAATACCCACGAAAGCAGTGTAAGAATGAGTGTAACTACAGTTTAAGTATGAGAGTTGTTAATTGTAATAGAAAGGCGCTCTATTTATTATAAAAAAGGGAGCCGCCTTTGCTCCCTTTTACATTCTTTTCAGTTAGACTTTACAGCGCTTGATGATTATGCACCACATTAAAAATATCAGAAAAGTTTTGGGCTTTTTCTGGGATATTTAATGCAGTGTCTGTGATTCTGGATAGATAGACTGAGGATACCACCCCTATCATGGCATCGCCTGCCACCACTAATAAATGCTGTGCGCCTTGTTGTTGCAGGGTTTTCACTAAATCGCCTACTTTAGCATGGCAAATGTCAGAGTATTTTAAAGTACCCAGGTACTCAATGGGTACCATAATATCTTTTACAGTTAGCTCTTGCCGTTGCTTACCCATTTTATTAGCAATAGCCAGCACTTTGCGACCTTCTAAGTCTGCAGTAGTAACAATACCAAGAATTTCATCATCATGATTAACCACAAATTTGAGGCAGTCATGACTGTTATGCATGATCAATAAAGCTGTATTAATATTAGTTTCCGCTTCCATCACATGAGCTTCAAGCTGTACAAACCGTAATAAAGCTTCTTCAGCAGGGCTTTCGAAACGAAGCCGCTTAGTCATTACAGCTGCTTTATTTGCTTTAAACTCATTTTTCATAACTACAGGAAGTTCATTGAAGCTAGTCATTTTGATACCCTCAATTATAATTTTAAAAATTATCTATACGTTTTTTAAGAAGAAAATTAACCTACGAAGATAACTTTTATACTGGTGGGGCTCTAGCTTCTAAATGACTTCTAAACTGAGAAAAGGGGTAAGTAGTTTTTGAAAAAAGAAATTTTTGATTAGTTACATAAGGTGTCAGGAACGTTTTTTGGGAGATACTTAAATCTACGTCATCGCTTTCACTATCTTCAATAGCCAATAGCTCAATACTATTGCTTTCGACATCAATAACGACTAATTTCTGATTTAAAACCCAACCAACAGCAATAACACAGATAAGCAGTAAGCTTAAAAGATGTTGTGTATAGCTGTTGTTTTTGAGACTTTTCATGACTACCCCAAAACCATGGGTAAAGGTTATAAATTGTTTGTAATTAATTTATAGGCCTCAACAGCATTAATCTCAATCAGTAGTAATACGTAACAAAATAGTAAACATACCAAGCACCAGTGGTAGCCATTGTATCGATCCATTACAATCCCCTTGATACCAACTGATAGCGATGACCCAACATGACACAGCCATCACAACTACCCTTAATAGTAGAGCCGGAAGAACTGCTCCCTCTGTTGTCAAACCCTGATATTCTGTTAATTGACTTGTCTCGCCAAGAGATCTACCTACAACACCATTTGCCAGGGGCTCATCATATTACGCCCCAACAGCTAATGTCAGGACAGCCACCCGCTCCAGGCAAGCTTCCAGCAAAAGCACAGATTGAGCAATTGTTAAGCAGCATTGGCTTTACAGGTGAACAGCACGTGGTTGTTTATGATGATGAAGGTGGTGGCTGGGCTGGTCGCTTTATCTGGACCTTAGATGTTATCGGCCATAAACGGCATTCTTATTTAAATGGCGGCTTACATGCCTGGCTTGGCCATAGCTTACCCGTGACGGCTGAGATGCCTCCTCAACCAAAATCAACTCAAGTTTCTGTAACTATTGATACGACCCCAATAGCCGATGTCGACTATATTAAAAGCCACCTCAACACCCCAAGCTTTGTAGTATGGGATGCACGCTCACCAGCAGAATATCAAGGTATAAAAGTATTAGCTCAGCGCGGTGGACATATACCAGGGGCTATTAATTTTGAATGGACTCGTGGTATGGATCAGCAGAATTATTTAAAAATACGTGACGATATCCAAAAGCTACTGGCAGATTGTGGTATTACTGCTGATAAAACCATAGTGACTCACTGCCAAAGCCATCACCGCTCAGGCTTTACCTATTTAGTGGCAAAATCTCTAGGTTTTAAAAATATTAAGGCCTATGACGGTTCCTGGTCAGAATGGGGCAACCTGGCAGATACCCCTATTGAGAAGTAGAGCTTCAATTTTTTATTATTTATTGTTTTTCAACAACAATTATATCAACTTTTAGAAAGCCATATTGATTGGTAAAAATGCTTCAGCCAGGGCAAACCTAGAAACTTTATACCCAACTCATGCTCTGAAAGTTATTGCTTGTTTAAGAGGTAGTGTGTGAAAACTCCATTTTTTGTTAAATTGCAACACTTAATGCCACATCATTGTTTATCCAGAGCCGCTCACTGGGTAGCTGAATGTCGTTGTGGCTGGTTTAAAAACGCTTTTATAAAATGGTTTATCAAACGCTACCAGGTTGACATGAGCTTGGCTGAAAATGAAAACCCCGAGTCATTTGCGCATTTCAATGACTTTTTTACTCGCCCACTCAAAGCTGACGCTCGGCCTATTCCAGCCGATGATAATATTATTATCAGCCCTGCTGATGGTGCTATTAGTCAGTTAGGAAAAATAGAATATGGCCGGGTTTTCCAAGCAAAAGGCCATGACTATAGCCTTACAGAACTAGTAGGAGGGGATGTCAACCTGGCTCAAGAATTTAATGATGGTTCTTTTGCCACGATATACTTATCACCAAAAGACTACCATCGTGTCCATATGCCTTATGGTGGTACACTACGCTCAATGATTTATGTACCTGGCCGGTTATTCTCTGTCAATCAAACCACTACCGAACACTTACCCGGCTTATTCGCTCGCAATGAGAGAGTAGTTTGTATCTTCGATACCGATATTGGCCCAATGGCAGTGATTATGGTGGGAGCAATGATTGTTGCCAGTATTGAAACCACTTGGGCAGGGTTGGTGACTCCTCCTAGACGCCAGTTGAAACAAACTGATTATACCGAAGCTGCCAGACAACCTATCAAATTAGCTAAAGGCGATGAAATGGGCCGCTTCAAATTAGGCTCTACGGCTATTGTGTTATTTGGTAAAGATGTCGTCAATTGGGAAGAAAGCTTAAATGCAGATACCAATGTATTAATGGGTAGTGCAATTGGGCAAAAAATGTAGTTAACAGAACAATATTGAAAAGGGCGTTTAACGCCCTTTTTTATTTAGTAAACAGCTCACTGACTGCACGATGCGCCTGATCAATCGCAATATCAGTATAAGCATCTCCACCCGAATCAGCATTCGCGATGGTAATAGGCCCAAATGGTTTGCGCCCTTTTATATGTGGACCATTTTCCTCAAAATCATCACTTTCGTTTAAATCAGAGTAATAATAAGAATATCCATGCCCCCAACGATTAATGGTAATAGCTTCAATATCGCGATCTGCATTAAAGCCAGCCGGGCCTAACATGCCATTTAAATGCTCTTTAATTTCTTGCTCAAATTGAGCATACGTTATACTGAGTAGCTTTCGTCGGCCTGCTCTGAACTGTTCTTTTAGTGCCACCCCGACTTTCCCCATAGGCACGGCAATCATCGTTAAGCTCATAGGCATGTCAGGTGTTGCACTATGCTGATAATCACCAATATCAACAGGGTAATCAACCTGAACTATCGTGTGGAAATTGCCCGGACAATATGCAACAGCTAATCCCTGCTTTTGTACTGCCTGCCAGTTTTTTAACAATACAGTAGTATAAATCAGTGGCATTTTAACTAATTCAGATAAAGCCTCTTTTTGTGCTTTAGGTAACTGGGGCACCAAATGAGGAATCATCATATTGTAGCAGGCCATTACACAGTGCTTACTTTTAACCGCAAAGGCTTTATTGTTATTCACATAGGAAACTGTAACACCATGAGTTTCACGCTTAACATTATAAACCGTGCTGTTCAGTCGTAACCTAACTAATGAGTTTGGCTTATCCAAACGATCATAATGAAACCTAGCAGTAACCAGGTCTTCCATCGTTTTACCATTCGCAACATCAGGAATCAGTCGTCGCACCAGCGCCCTAGCAATAGAGGCATTACCATCAGGGAAATGATAGATATAATCTTCCTCTTCATCATCACCCAGATCTTCTCCTGCCGCCTCCAAAATTTCATACATTTGGTCAGCATCTAGGCCAGGACAACCACTGTCAACTGCCTCATAAACAGACAGAGTATCGGTACCCATCGCCCAATCATCAGCAATCATATAACGTAGTAAACGTAATACCAGTGGATCAGTGACCCCATACTCGTCTTGTACAAACTGGTAATAAGAAGTGTTATGTAAGTATTTTGCCTGTTTTTTAATCGGCATTTCTAACAACTTACTTGGCTTACCTGTCGCTAAACGTAACAACTGTTGACGAGCCAATTCAGATAAAGGCATTTGCTTAATAGCTTGCTTAGCATCAATAGCATTGCCTTTTATGCCAGTCATAAACTCAGCAAGTTCTTTAAATACAAAAGGTACCAAGGTATCTTTTCCATAAACTGACTTATTAAAATAAGTCATTCCTTGTAAATTATTTTTCTTAAAGTAGTCTTTTTTATAGGCTTTTTCGAAAAATGAGGATTCAATACCAAGCTCTTTAAGCAGTAGTTTAGCGACTTTACTATATGAACCAGGGTTTTCAATTGACTGGGTACCCCCATAGCCCAGCCGCATTTGGCCATTAATAGTAAACTCATTACGTCGTGCATGACCACCAAAGTCATCGTGATTATCTAGCAATAAAATACGAGCCTTGTTGCCTAGTTGCTTTTGATAATAATAAGCCGCAGAAAGACCGCTAATACCCGCCCCCACAATGACTAAGTCATACTCTTCTTTTAGTTGAGTGAGAGTACCAAAATTTTTTTTACCAGCCCAAGCAACTGAGTGAGCAGCATCATAAGAACCTGGCTGACTCCCTCGCATACCTGTTTTTAATGGTGGGTAATCGACCAATTCACCAGCTGAAACTGTACCTGAAGCACTCAATACACCAAGCTGTGTCAGTGGTGCAGCAGCGGTACTAAGCAGTACGCCATTCAGGAAATCCCTGCGTGTTATAGACATAATCATGCCTCGTGATAATTATAATTTTGTAAAGCTAAGTTAATTAAAAAGATATAAAAATGTCGACAAATCCATTTATAACCCTGGAAGCCCTGAGATGGGTGCTCTACATTGCTCAGTAGAATGAGCACACTTTACTCGAGACCAATACCTTACCATTGAACGTTGCAGTCGTAAGTCATACTTTGGAATAGAGAAAAGTTGTGACTGCACACTCTCTGTTGGATAAATCGCCTGGTCATTAACTATCGCCTTATCCAATAATACTGTTGACGCAGGTATATTATTAGCATACCAAACGTAATTAGTAATCTTAGCGATGACTTCCGGCTCCATCAGATAATTTAAAAAGGCATGAGCAAGCTCTGGATTGGATGTATTGCTGGGGATAGCTACTGCATCTATCCAACGAGAAGTTCCCTCTTCTGGAATAATATACTGCAAATCAAAGCCTTTCTGTGCTTCTTTTGCTTGTGAAATGGCTTGAAAAATATCACCAGAATAGCCTATAGCAACACACACTTTACCTTCTTGTAAACGATCTAAATAACTTTCAGAGTCAAAGTAAGTAATTGTTGAAGCTAACTTCCTTAAATACTTAGAGGCATATACTATGTCTGTCCGTTTTTTAGAGTCACCATGCCTGCCTAGATAGTTTAAAACCAATGGAAAGATTTCAATTTCACTATCTAGGTATGAAATACCACAAGACGCAAGTTTTTCGGCATATTCTGGATTAAATACCAAATCCCAAGACTGTGGAACCTCGTCTACACCTAGCACCTCTTTAACTTGCTGTACGTTTATACCAAGTCCAACCGTACCCCACAGATAAGGGTGCGCATAACTATTTGTTGAGTCATATTTTTTTAAATCTGTGAGGGCAGTTTTAGATAAGTTTTTTATATTGGGCAGCAGTTTGTTATTAAGCTTATACAATATCTTTCGCTCAATGAGAGCAGGAATATAATCGACTGGAGGAAATATTATATCATAAGTGTCTTCAGGGTTACTTACTAGAAATTTTTGCCGAAATCCATCGATATCATCAAAAGTATCATACACAACATCTACATTATACTGATCACCAAAATCTTTAAGCACTGACTCATCAATATAAGCAACCCAGTTTAAAACTCTAAATGTCTTTGCAACCGCCATTTCTGAAAAGACCAGAACAATAAAAGCAAGCCAATACTTCATATGACAACTATTATTTAATACCATTGAACAATGGCCGCCATCCTAACACAAAAGCAAACAAGGCGCACTCTCATGTCAGCCTGTTATTCACGCCCCTTCCACCGAAATTGCTTATATTTTATACCGCTCCTGTCTTGAGCATTAACACCGCTTTTTTGAGTAAATTATAAACAAATCAATTAGTCATATATTTTTCAACCCACTTATTGTACATACCCAATACTTTCAGCAGCTACTTCAATTTATTTGAAAACGCTAATGGAACTCATCAGTCAGAGGCCTCAACCATGTGCCTTAGCAGGTACAAGTATTATCTTCCACTACACACATATGCCAGTTTGTTTTTAAATTAAAATTTACAATATCTCCAACAATAAATATTTGTTATTGCAAACTAAAATCATCCCACTAATACACTACTGACTCAAATAACTAAAATAATTGTCAACGACAAACAAATCATAACAATTAATTTAACACTATATAAAACCACCAACACTTCCTCTTACAGCTCATCACAGATAATTATAGAAACTTATACTCCTCACACTAGGTATAACATATTTTATTAAACACCACTAAATAAATGCACCCCTTCTCATTATTTATTGAATACTCCAAAAACTTAAAAACGGGCTTTCATGCTGTAGTTTTCAATTAAAAAGCAGACACTCAAAAACCATATTACAAATTTAAATAAATCAACATATTTAAATAAATACGCTTTTGTGAACTAATTGGCTCTTTGTTTATGCACTTTTTATAGTATAATTTTTCAGACAAAAGCTTAACGACATGTCTGTAACATTCATGCTTAGGAAAGCAAGTAAAAGCACCTTAATATATACCCAAAGCGTAGGGTATCGCTACTTAGCGCAGGGTTCAACTGCTTGGCATAGGGTATAGCCGCTTGAAAAACATACATTTTCGTAAACGTTCCTTGGTTGCTTAATTATATTTAGGTTAGCAATATGAGATCCACCGACATCACTCCTGAACAGGTTATTAAAACCGGCGAACAGCTAGAGCATGCGGGCATGTTAGTAACAGGATTTGCTTTACGTAAAAACCTCAAAGCAGGCGACCCGAAGACCTTAATGGAAATATGGAAGCACCATATTGCAGACAGGAAAATTCTTGATCCCAACCTAACCGATCAGTTTGTTGCAGCTGTTTCTAACAGCATTGAACAACAACTAGAAAAATTAGAGGCTAGTTTTCACCACAATTATCAAGCCATTAGTCAAGACGCCACAGCCGCTATCGAAGAATTAGAAATCGAATTAGAAAGCACTAAAACACAAATAGAGCAGCTCACTCAACAGTTGAAGCAAGCAGAACAACAGGCACAAACCCGTTCAGAAGAGTATTCCAGTCTAAACAAAGAAAATAAAACCCTTATTGAGCATCAACAGCAACTTACCCAACAGCTATCGATAGCAGAACAACAGGCAGATAGCTTAAGGTCTGAGCTGAAACAGGCTAATAACTTTATTGATCACCTAAAATCTGATAAAGCAATGCTATGCCAACAGTCTCAACAAGCAGACAAAGAACTTAATGAACTATATAGCCAACTACATCAAGAGCAACAAAAGTCCATTCTTTTAGAACAATCTAAAGTAACACTACAGAAACAGTTAAACGAACTAAACCAACAACTTGAAAATGTTCAACAAGAAACAGCTGAAAACTCTCAATCAACAGCTCAATATCAAGATAAAACACAGCAATTACAAATTGAGAGTGCAGAGCTAAAAGCAACTAATAAGGAATTAAAAAGCCAACTTACCACTGCACTGGCACAACAAGATAAGCTACTGTCTCATAATCAGGAGTTAGAAAAGCAAGTAATTGCGCTAGTCAATAAATATCGAATTTTATTAAAACAATAAATATATTCTTCACTCTAGCCATACAACAGGCTGAAATGTAGTTTCAGCCTGTTTTACTCACTTTTTTACTCCCCCTCTTTTCATTACTAGTAACGAACACTAGACAATACAGCTAGTGTTTATTTCCAACATTATTATTAGGCAGCTACCGATAAACTCTCTTTATATTTTTGATGGCAACAACTAGCAGTTGAGCAAAGTGTTTGCATAACCATAAATTGTTGTTTACTTACACCATGACCAGTAAATTGCCAGCGATGAACAGTAAAACTATCACTGAGATCTAATGAATCAGGACATACTGACAATTCAATAAAGCTCCCAGATTCTACATAAGGCGCAATGGGAATCAGCAGGTCATCAATATCTGCATCAGGTGCATTGATTAATACTAACTGATTCATATTACCTTGCCGATCAAAGCCAACCGAAAAACCTAACTGCTTAAATTCATCAATGATAAAGGGCTGTTGACTCTGCTCATTAATATCACATCGGTGATAACACAACGATTCTAATATTGGGATAAATTGTGACTGATGAATAAACACCTGGGCATGATAATGGCAATACCGCAACATGACTATCACTATCCCCTCCTAACCAAAAATAAAACCTATGCAGGCTAATCACCACATACCTAGATAAGAGTGATACCAATATCTAAGCCAAATGCTGTTTGGCTTTGTATCGTTGAGAGGCCTGCATTATTTACCATCAACATACTGTATATATTTACAGTATAATAACCTAAATTCAGACCTCTACAATCAGTAATTTCTATTAATGAGGTAATAGCTAATAGAGAACTAGTCTTCCTGCTTTTCTGTGGCAAGCTTAGAAGGCTTGAGAGTATACCCCTTACGCAGCTTTTCATGTTTAACTCTTTCGAGGGCAATGAGTGCTTTTTCATAACTATCAAAAGTGTCTACTTTAACTGCCCCCTTAGTGCCAACTCTTCCCCACTGGCGTAATAGAGCCCAGTTACCAAACAAGTCTTTTTGAATTAAAAGAGTGTAGAACTTATGGGTATTGGTTTCAGGGTCACTGAGTTTTAGGCAAATCATCCATGAGCACCAAGTTATAAACTGGCTTTGAGTTAAGCAGGGCAAAGAGAGTAGATCAATTTATATTTTTGTGACTAATACTTGACCTGAATAGCGTCTTTGATATTACTCCATTCTCGGTTGTTGCTCTTAGCATCCAACCGCTTGTCATACCACTATTGTATTTTTTCAGAAGTAATTTACTTTTCTTTGAGCATAAAAAAGCTCCAACATACGGAGCCCAAAGGATGCAAACTATTTTATATATAACTGGTTATAACCTAAATGCTGATGAAGGCAGATTTATAGGTGCTAGTTGACGAGAAGTAACATCATACCTTCCATCAGCTAAAAATTGGCTACCATCAGGTCTAGTAACCAAGAATACATACCAATCATCCAACAAATTATCTGCAGGTTGTGGTACATATTCAGAAGCAAATATTAACTGGCATGCTTGTTTAAGAAAATTATACGCTTCTTCAGATATGTTAAAATAGTCAAAGTACACGCCATCAGGCTTAGTACTTCTTCCCCACTGACCAGAGATCGGTATACGATTCCCTTCGTCAGTAGTCAACCATCTCCAATGGCTTCCATCAGCCTTAGCGCAAAATATATATGTAGTTTCAGGTTCAGCATAGGCACTACAAATTGTAAGCACAGCAAAAACTACAGTTAGCAACCTTTTCATAAGTACTACTCACTCATAATTTAAAGGCAGCGAATTATAGTACTTATGATATAGAAATAAATATGATGACTAAGAGACCAACAGTCGTAGACTGAAAAAAAAACCTGTAGTATGGGACTTAAAAAATATTAAGTATTTTGTGGCTGCCTTTTGGTGGTCTTGGACAACTGGGACCATCTTTAACAGCAAACGCTATTGACCCATATCTAGTTGCATTATCTTCTTTAGGGGGCTTAGGCCAGTGCGGGCCTCCCAGAGCAAACTCAATTGAAGTCTCTTGCTTAACTCTAAACGGGTCAAGTTCTGTACTTACACCTGCACTTACAGCTGAAGTTATGTTTATAGCTAAGATAAATACCATTTTCTGAAGCATATTAATCCTTTTACAGTAATATTCAAAACGGAGCAAAATATACAGCACTGACATTATAATAAATGTAAATTTTGTTTATAGTAATGTTTCTTGTGTAAAAGGTATTAGTGTCAACAGGCAGAAAAATAACTTCTTTGTAGTGGAAGTTACTTCTTTTATCATCTGTCATGATGAGGGGCCTCAAGTAAAATTAGTGTGTATTGATATTGTGCCAAATCAATATACACAAGCTGTTGAACGTGCAGATGCACTTAATATAGGAGGTTTTTCTGATAATGTGTTTAATGTGATAAATTATTTTAAAAAAGGCGAGCCAACTACTTGGCTTAACGAAATAAATTAGATAAATTATCTAATTTGGCCAAATGCCTATTAAGATTACACTCCCAAAATGTATTGCATCTTAACAATTTCTTGTTGGCCAATAGTATACCCTAATGGTAGGGTATACTTGGCGAATGCCAATGAGACTACATTGCTTTCTCCAATTAATGTTTCAGCCATTTTTATCACCGCTTTTACACCTTTTTAAAAAATCTGCAACTACAGTTTTTTCAAGCAAGAACATTCCCCCAAAATAATATTGAACTTTTTGACCCACTTCTACGAAATAAAAATTATTTCTATCATACTTTTTCTAAAAACCTTATCTTATCTAGATGATAAACTAAAGGGCTTTAACCAAAAATTAAACTTATTCCCCCTTCTCAAATGATTTTAGGGTTTATCGTCATCGATTTCACCCTACCGCTATTTGTCGAGAAGTCAAACAAACTATCCCCCCCTTGATACCCGAGGCTGTCGTCAAAAGTTATGAGCGAAACAAAAACAAGGCAGCAATCAGCAAAAAACTGCGTTCATACTGAATAAAAACTCTACACATCCTGTATTACGCCATAATGGGTCAACCAGAAGCTGTTCAAACTTGTCCCAGACACATTTGTAAGTATTTTGAGATAACTTTCAGCATCGAATTTGCAAACATAAACGCAAATCATTATCATTTAAGTATTAACTATAGCACCACTCAAAATGACTAAAAACATCTTTAAAAGGTACTATCGTGAACCTAAAGCAGCTCTCTCAAGAACTTTCCTCTCAAGCAGATACATTAACTTTAACTCGGTCGATTGAACTATCTGATCAAGCAACAAAACTAGTTGCAGGTTTTACTCAATCCATGATGAAAAAGCCCCAACAGTTTGCCCCTGGCCACTTCCCTGTCTATTTAGAATCAGGAGAAGGCGCCTTGGTAAAGGATGTTGATGGTAATATCTATATCGACTTTATTTGTGGCCTGGCCGCCAATACCCTTGGCCATAATCACTCTGCAATAGTAAACACTATTCGTGAACACTTAGGCAAAGGTATCATTCATTCATTGCCAACGCCTGTTGAAATCAAAACAGCGCAAGCCCTGGTGGATTTCATTCCTGGTGGAGAGATGGTGCGCTTTTTTAAAACCGGTGCAGATGCAAACTCAGCTGCAATCCGTTTAGCTCGCCACATTACCAACAAAGAAAAGATAATTGCTATTGGCTACAATGGTTGGCACGATCAATATATGTTTGATACCCCCGGGGTGCCCGATGCAATTAAAAACTACACATATCGCATGCCACTGTTTACGCCAGACAATGAACAACCTGTCTTAGACCTCATTACAGAACAAGGTGATACTATAGCTGCTGTTTTATTGTCAGTGCCCTACAACCGGGTACTAACAACAGAATTTGTACAACAACTTAGGGGGTTGTGCGATAAACATCAAGTACTACTAGTAATGGATGAAGTAGTTACTGGTTTCCGATTAGCCCTAGGTGGCGCCCAAGAATATTTCGGTGTAAAAGCAGATTTAGTTACCTTATCGAAGGGTATTTCTGCAGGTATGCCATTATCGGCTGTGGTTGGTGACACTAAGTTTATGAGTAAAATGGAGCAGTTGCAGGTGTCTACTACCTTTGGTGGAGAAATGTTATCACTGGAAGTGTGCTGCAGTGTACTTAACGAATATAAAACCACCAACTATATTGAACATATTGCAACATTAGGTCGCCAATTAAAAGATGGTATTAATCAGATAGCAACAAAACTTAGTGCACCATTGACTATTGTTGGTTACGACCCAATCCCCTTATTTTTGTTTTCAAAAAATCCTGAGCAGCAAGCTAAATACGCTGAGTTATTTCTCGCTCAAATGGCTAAACGCGGGGTATTACTACGCCGTGATGTTAACTTTATTTGTGGGGCACATACAACAGAACAAATTGATCACACAATTGCTGCTACCAAAGCGTCACTCATAGAACTAATGGAAAAAGGTGAGTTACCTAAAGTAGCTTAACAATTTTAGATTTCTCTAAACATGCTTTTTTTGATAGCTATTTTCTTACCGCAATCAATCTTGCCACTTTTAGAGATAATCTTGCTTTACTCCACCCTGATCAGTATTCGCGATGAGGTTAGTTTTCTAAACTCTTCGCGAATGATTTTTAGACCTTGTTACCGTCGTCCTTCCCCCCAGTCATTTAGTTTATCTAAACTTCTGGGGCTTCATCGCTCGGTGGCCTCGCCTAAATAATCCTTCGCTTTGAGTATATACCACTTTATTTTTACACCTAAAAATGATTCATGATGGGTATAGCTTCGTAAAATCAATAAATAACTTTAGAAACACCTTTTAGTGCATACAAACAATACCAATATAGTCACGCTTCATATTTCACACCAGCTGCTTATTCAAATATTAGATTAATTTATAACGACCCAATTCATATAAACAACTTGTCGGATAGTTAATGTTTATAATCATCCTAAAAATGATAATTACTCTAAAGATTGAATAACTTATTATAGTTTAGTGTCTTACTCTAACTGCACAGCTTTTTGTTCAGTATAACTCATGAAGATAATTCATGACAGCTATATTACTTAGCTTAATATTTAAGTTGACGTATAACAGTAGAATCAAAAAACAATAAATTGAAGGGAAATTTATGATAAATAAGTACAAATTATTTGTCGTGTGCACCTGCTTATTCTCAGTGATAAACAATGCATCTGCCCGTGAACCAACGTTTAGTGAAGCAAAACAGCTAAATTCACCTGTGAAAGCATTGCGCTGGGCAATCAAACACAGCGGCAACCAACACAACTTAACAGACACCCGGCTTAAAAACCTTTTATTAGTTGAGCCCAATAAACTATATTCATCAGTCAGAGACTACAGCGCCATTACCCAGCTTACCACTAATGAAGAAAAACAAATTCTATCAAATGCTGAGAATGCTTGGGATATTTTTGTAATGACACAAAACTATACACCAGGCACCTACCCTTTTTTTGCAGAATTGAAAAAGCAATTAGGTTATGAAAAGGCCACGTCACCCGGTGCACCTGATAAGTTTATATCATTACAGCGTGAACTCGCGGGTGTTGATGAGGACATATATAATGTCGTTAAAGATAAAATTCCAGGCATTGCCATGAGAGCTAAATATGCCATGGCTGCTCAACTAATGAGAGAGCAACAGCAGTTAATACCTGAAAATCAATGGTTCATTAATGGCATCGATGCGACTGCATTAGCAAACTTAACTACTAATGGTCAAACAATCAATGCAGAAGACTTACATTCTCTCAACGATTATTTAAGCTTTCAATTATCTCAGGGAAACTACCAATTTAAAAGCAAACTACCGACAGCCTTTCGTTTGGTACGACTGGCAGCAGCCTACCGAAATGACGCTGGCTTTTTATTTGGGGCCGTTTGCACCAAAGAAGGGACTCATATTTATGACCAAAGCTATGTAGACAGATTCTGCCTCAGTGACATGTCAAATAAGCAGTTATATGACCGCTGGTTTCCACGACAGTTGAAATTTGATCATCAGCGGTTAAAAAGGAGTAACCAAAAGCCTACCTTTGGGCAGAAATTATTGGAATTGGTTGGAGTGTTTTTTGCGATTGATGGTTTAGGTGCTGCTTTCTTAGACTTTTTTGAAGCAGCCGAGGCTACAGAGCTATCGGAAGCGGGGTTACTAGAGCAAGAAGAAGTGTCTGCCTTAGAATCTGAAGCAGCTTCTGAAGAGGCTTTGGCAGCAGAAGAATATCAAGGTCAATTCTGTCGCTTATAAGGTACATGATTATGAAAAAACTAATTACAATTTCAGCACTTTTCACTCTTTTAATAAACTCACCATTACAGGCTATCGAAATCACGACCGTTGAGCCCACAAAGTGGATGGATAACCGACTTAAAACAGGGATTAGAATGCAAACCCATTACCATATTGAGCAAAAAGGCAAGATTGGTAATGCAAAATATAAAAACATCACTAATAACACCATAAAGAAAGGCACAATTTCATTTTGGGAATATCACCCCCCCAATGGCAGAACCGTTAGATGGTACGCAAGAAGTAATAAGCTTCCAGATACTCTAGAACCAACCGTAAAATGGCATCATCCTTTTGCAAAATATGATGCAGAAGCTGCTAAAACATACACAGGAAGAACGACAGCAGATGGTGTCAATCGATTTTATGACTCAGAAGTTAAGTCGATTCATCATCTTTATAACCTACAACAACAAGGAAAAGTGGCTCCAGGAGGCACATTAAGAGGCTATGTTGATAAGCCAGCATGCACCTCTTGCAGAGAGGTATTAACAGCAGCAGAGCGGAATGGGCTTGCAAAAGAGGTTTTGGTATTTGAAGCCCCTGAGTCTTATACCCAAACAACCATAAAATCCTATCGAGAACGGATGGGGGAAATTGCTGAACAGGGTGAAAGCGCTTACGCTTGTAGTTTATAAACTGTAGGGCATATCTAAATAGTAATTTTGGCCATCCGTTAAAAAATAATTTAAATATGCAGTAACCAAATTTTCTTTATATACCACTTGCGAATCATTTTTAGGTGTAAAGAAAAGCGGTATAGACTCACAGCGAAGGGTTATTTAGGCGAGGCCACCGAGCGATGAAGCCCCAGGAGTTTAGATAAACTAAATGACTGGGGTGAAGAGCGACGGTAACAAAGCCTAAAAATCATTCACGAAGAGTATAGCTTGATAGTTAATGCATATTATTTAATAACTAGTTTTTAGAAAAATAAAGAATACTCTTAGCAATTTTTGTTGAGTCAAAATTTACAAGCTTGACTTCAGATAATGTACCTAGATAAGGGTCCCTAAACCTAACCTTCGCAGAATTAATCTCATCAATAATAATGAAGTGTCCATCATAATTAATAATAGCAGCTCTAGATTGACCTGATTGGGCAAGTCGAGATTGTAAGGCATGAATGGTATCAGTTTCAGTTACCACTTGAGCATGAATCTGTGGCGCCAATCTTTGCACATCGCTGAATATATCATCAATATACATACCTCTGGTTTGATCTAAAATCCTCGCATAAAGATAGGGGGTCTCAATATTATGGTCTTTCAAAACCATTGCAAGAGATGTTGTTCCACAAGAGTCAGCGGTACCTTGCTGCATAACATGCAAACCTTCGTGTTTAGTAAATTTTACTTTATTCTCACCAGCCGTCACTTGATCAAAATCATCTGGTGTTACAATATGATTTATATCTTTAATATCAACAGGGACACTATCAAATAAAATCTTACTAAAAGAAGATTTTCCAAGCTTCCGCTGAGGAAAATACACACTTCTTCCTATATTAGCCCCATCATCAAAGATTGTAATTTTGTTGATATCAAAAATATTTCTCTTAGCCTGACCATTAGGATCGCTACCAAAATCACTTAAACTCGAGTAAAGACCATCATCTATAGGTGCAAAATACTCCAATACCTGAGTAGTGAGTGAGGAACGATTATTAATTGGTATTTCAATAACTTCAACATCATCAAGTTCATAAGGGTCAGCATAGTAGATCTTTGCTTGTCCATTTTCGGGCAGTGCTTGTAATTGAGCAGGAAAAGCTATTCTTGGTTTAACTTTACTCGTATGAGCATGAGACAGTTTTAGCTTTTCAACCTGATCTATTTTATTTAATGTCTCTATAGCATACCCACTTGAAAATGTAGCTCTTTGCTCTTGAACAAATTGCTTTGTCCAGTTACTAATATCATTAATTATTTCCGGCCCACAGCTCAGGTTGCATGATATTTGCTCTAAGTATTCTTTAAAGTTAGCGACAGAGCCTACGTCAACCTGTAATGGCTCTGTTGGCAATCTATTAAAGCCCTTTGCCGTACGAAACACATCATACACTTGAGCTTGATCGATTCCTGTAGTAAGGCCAAAAACACGTTTTAGCTCTATCTCATCAAAAGACTTAAATAGTCTTCCATACTTTCTAACGGCAATTTTATGTACATCATGCAATATTTCTAGATAAGCGCTAATCTGTCTTTTTTGTACTGTAGTAAAAGTATCATTTCCCCTGTTTCCTATTTTTATAATCTCTATCAGTAGATCTACAACCCCACGTTTAATATGACGGCGCACTGTATCTTTAGAAAACCTTCCCTGCCCCATCACTGGTAAATTAGTTTTATATCCCTCTTTCGATTTATGTACCATAGGCGAGTCAGAAATGACTTCTCCTGTTTCAAAGTCAACTTGTACAAAGTTATTCTCTTCATGCCCAACTTTTTTTAGTGCTACAAGGCGCTCATCATTTTTTAACCGAACAATATATAAATTGTCACCAGTCACAGGATGTTGCCATCTTCCTTCATATGGATTTTCACCGGATAATGATAGCTGTCGCCACTCATCAGGGTCACCGACTCGTATATAATCAAATCGGTTAACTCTACTAAATATGCCTGTTTGCGGATCTCTTACATACTTTAGATATGTCTCCTGCTTAGGGTTTAAATAAAAACTATTAACATCTGTTAAATCTCTGGTTACCTTAATTAAGTGGCCATTATATTTGATCGAGGTTATCTTGTTACCAGTAGAATCATAAGACAGCCAAATACCATCATTTAACTCAATCGGATGAGAGGCATATTCATAGTTAGTTAGAGGTACTATATCAGTGGTATGATAAGCAGGACTCTGTTCAGCCCCATCGATAAGCGTTATAGAAACTAAATTATCATCAGTTGCTTGACCAGCAACATTGTAAAAACCAAATAAATTACCACTGTCGAGTGTGATTCTTTCTGTGTTTTCTAACAGCCGATCGAATGCTATCCCCCCTTTTTTAAACATAGCCATAGAAATACCTACATCTTCCGGCAATTCTGTTGCTATAAAAGCAACATCCATTAATGCACCTTCTGCATTCCCTTCAGTAAGATTCCAAACTAAATCTATTGGCTGACCAATAAAAGGTATGTAGGCCAGTAGTTCATGTAGGCCATCAACCCACATATCTTTGGTGGTTTTAATATTATTTAATGTTTTTACACGGTAACTATCTAATTCGCGTTCTAAGATAGTTTCAAATGGATGTCCATGATCAAAACTAGGAAAGTCGATCGCTTTTTCCCAAAAGGCAGCATTCCACCGCCAAGTCCAATTATCTCCGTAGATAAATTCTTCAAAATACTTAGGCACTGTATCATTCCATACAGTTTTCGGTATCTGAGAAAACAGCTGTCTAAAGAGCTTTTCATTTTTATAGTTTTTTAACCAATCTTTTAACCCTTGTAGGTTTTCAAACGTTTCAAGATGTATTCCATCCTTAATGTAAGCTAAGACATATTTGCCCTGCTGGCCTTGTTTCGGATCATAATACATCAGAGCCTGATCTGAAGCCTCATAATAAGCCATTTTGATATTATGAGCGTCACTATCATTTAATATTAAATCTACCGTTTCATCACTATAGTTTGCATTAGTTGCAATCTGGGAGCGAATCAATAATGCTAGGGCTTTTTTATATTTTGCATATTCATTGGAGCTTTTGAATGCATTAATTGCTTCTTGAAACTCAACTTTTAGCTCATGTAAGCGACTATATTTTTCTGCTGCATCAGCTGGATCTTCAAATGAACTATATGAAAAATCTGGTTTAATTAAAACATTGTATTTGCCTGTCCAAGACTCACTTCTTGAATAAAATTTCCACAACTCATCAGTACAAGATTCCTCATCATAAGCATTATCACACTCTTCTAAAAAGCCTACCTGAACACCAACACGCATCAACGGATCAAGACCAATATCTTGAAGTACTTTTTTAGCAACGGTTTCAATGGTTGGCACAGGCTTTATATTCCGAGCTTCTTGATAAAGCTTTATAGCCTCTGTATGTTCAATAGCAGCTTGATAATGCCGATGGTATAGCTTAACGGCTTTTTGAATATCAGCGACTGTTAAAGAATCATGAAGATCAATTAGCCCTTTTTTATGTGCAAAGAATAGGGCTGCTTGAGTATAAAGTGACTTATCAATATCAGTAGATAAGCTTGAGCTTCCAGCTTTATAAACTAACGCATTTTTATCTAGGGTTGACTGACTTAAGTCAAGTCCATTTTCATAGCCATTACCTATAGCATATAATTCTTTTATAGATAGCGTTTCAGGATTGATACCTTGAGACTTTGCATAGCGCGCAAATATAGAGAGGGTTGCATAACCAACCGAGTCTTCAGTATAAACTAAGTTATTTTTACAGTTTTTAACATTAATTAGTCCATCAGCCTCTAGAATCGGATGAACAGCTCCCGTTGTATGTAATGCAGTATCAAGCTTATGCTTATCGAGCCATTTAGTCCAGTAGTTTATAACCAAATATTCAAATTTCTCTATGGCTTGTGGGGTTTTAATGGCAGGATATGCATCTTCACTGAAAAATGTTTCATTAGTTAATTGAGCATTTCCAACATAATGCTTGATTAAGTCTAATTGGATGTTTGATGGCTGTGTTAATCTACCATCGCTCATTAAAGTACCTAATACTGGATTAATGATGATCGGCTTTGCAGGCTGCTGACTATCAGCTAAATAATCATGATAACCACCTGAATTCATTAATGTCTGCAGAACTACTTCATCTGTAGCTCTGACTGTAATTTCACCATTAACATTATTATTCGAAAAAATTGATCTAATTGAACAAGCATCATTCGCATATAGCTGTGTTGCGCTGGATGAAATAGCCAGCACTAATGGCAATATTTTAAAGTCTTTCATTTTATTACTTCAACTACTCAATATCTTATGATGTTCATTCATAGCAGCGGCCATGAATATATGAAGAGGCTTAATTGACGTAAAGTTAAGAAATAGCTCAACTATAAAGTTGGTTGTAGTACTTTATGGACAGGACAGCATTTATACACCTAATGTGAAGGTTATATCAGCTGCCACAATCATATTATAATAGGAGCAGGCATAAGGTTCATACACATGACTTTAAAGACTCAATAAACTTACATCACATCAATAATAAGTTTAACCTATGGAAAAATAACTCTGACTATTTAATGAATCACCGAACAAAGTTTGAGCACAAAAATCTGTTTACATAAAAAACTATCAAAATCGAACGTACATGACTAATACCTATGCGTCGTATTACTGACTAGAGGGTCACAACAATTATTATACATATTATGTAGTATAATTGAATACCTAGTTACAAAAATATCAACTTTGATATAATTGTTTACAGAAATATATGTTGTGATATTTATGATTTTTAGAAGGAATGAGTTTCCTATAATTGAACATATATTGACAGCTGTTAAAGAATAAAAAAATAGAGTATGAGTTACATAATTTTGAGGCATTAAGTTAAAGTTGCTTCTACTGGTTAATCATATAACAAACTTGTCAGATAGTTATTTTTTCTGCCTTAAAATGAATAATAAATGTCCACATATCAAAACTGTATATCTTTTGACAATTTAAGAGTATGATTAATCAAGCTACGATCACCTGTTATACCATGCCCTGGGATAACAATATTAATTATTTCATATCGATGATCAATATTTGTTACTGATTGGTACCAGTTTTTAAATAAGGCATTCCCTGTCCATCCTAGGTTTTTATTCTCGATACTTCGAATTATGCACCCCGCGACTAGAGCCTTAACAGTTGACAAATAGACAACAACATTATCAGCTGCATGCCCTCCTCCAGGAAAAAGTATTTCAATTTTATTGTTAGCCAATCGAAATACATTTGTTTTAAAACTATGGTTAGCTGTCGGCTTTCCTTGTTCTCTTAGCTGTGCATTCGTTTTTATAAAAGCATAGGTATCTACCCCTCTGCCATTTAGGTATCCTAGTCCTGCCGTTCTATCTTCATGAAAGTGCGTAACAATAGCTGCTTTTAGTGTTAGCTTTTTTTTCTTTAGCCATGAAAATAAAGCTGGCATATCAGACTCATTCCAGGGAGTATCAATCAGGTACGCAGCACTATTACTATCAATAAAAACAGCACCATTGGCGGATAACAGTTCATTATTAATTAGTTTATAAGATGTGTGTAGATACAGATTTGGAGCTAGTTTACTGAACTCCAGCATACTAGTTTTAGATGATGCATGAGCAGCTATACTAAACATCATAGCAATAGTCGAGATTACTATGTAACGATCCATTAGAGCACCAATATAAAAAATCATTTTAAAATTCTAACTAACTATCCTGGCAACCCTATGGATCAAAAATGACGAATAATGAATATTAATGCATCACCCCTTAAACCCCATAAAAAACCTACAAAAAAATTTATAAACAACTTCACTAAATATTCAAAACTCGACCACCCTATTTTAAATTTGAAACAAACATAGCACTTAAAACATTCGTCTCACATTTTCTGAAAAGTTTAAGCATTATGAGCGAATGGCTTTTGAGGGCGGCTGTCGAGCGATTGGAAGTAGACTACGGATATTATCTGAAAGGGTTTTATACGATGGATGTACTACCGCTGTAGAAGAGTTCAGAGGTGAATTGCCACTATTTACATTCCCAAAAACTTAACTTCAGGCAGAGCATTAGGGCTTCGGAATTAAGATAAGGGTACCTCAAATAACTCATTTAGCAACCACGTCAGTTAGTCACCTAACTGACGTTACTAAGCTTTTTTGTTTAATTATTTTCAGTCAATGCCGATTGGACTTCTTTATCTGTTAATATTTCTAAAAGCTGCTCACGATATGCACCTAGTACTTTATTCTGGGGAGAATCACCAGCAGATTCTTCTATAACATCACGACCAGCAAAATTCTTTTCCAAAACGTTTCCCTGCTTATATTTGTAAATATATACATTAGAGTCAGTGTCAAAGTTAAATGAAGACACCCAATTTAAATTAATACTGAAATACCACTCTTTTAATAACAGTACAAATAATTTGGTAGCTTGATCTTTTGCAAGTATAGCCTTTGCTTCATCCTCACTAGGTACTTTATCAAGTACCAAAGCACTTGAAGTCCAGCCTTTATTATTTAATCCAGTAACTATACGATGAGCCAAAAATTCAGATAAATTACGTTCTTTATCTTCTTTTTCTGTAGCTAATACCTGTTTTACATGCCAGTCAACAGGAATACCAAAGGATGCATGAGCCAATCCCACAAAGTCTTTTGGCTTGCCTTTTTTAACTCGTTTTCTTTCATCTACCACAGCAATGAGCACTTTGTCTTTGGTTACATACTCAACTGAAGGGACCTGTTCATTAAGAGGAATTGGCGTCACACAGCCAGACAAAATTGATAACGCCAAAACGACAAAAGCCAACCTAAACATCAATATACCTCATTGGTTAAATAGAAAGTGGAATGAATCTGATATGAGCTAAATAGCTTACTATCATGTTATACGGGGCGCGGATATTAATACATATTTAACACCAACTCCACCCTTATCACTTACCTATACCCAATACAAAGAGTATTAAAGCTAGATGTTTAAAATACAATCAGTGTAGCTTTTGCTAATATTTTTTCCCCGCAGTTGGATGCTGGATGTTATCAAAGTCAACCAACTCCCATGGCTGACCAATATTACGATAGATACGTTTATGTTGATTGGGGTAGTCAGCCACATCATGATTTAAACGTTGGCCCACCACAATGCATTTTAGCGGGATACTGCCTGTATTTTTCAGGGTGTGAGCAAGACCACCCGCTCTATAGCCAATAAAGTCCCCTGCACTGACTTTAGCTGAGTCATCGCCAATTACTGCTAAGGCTTCACCCTCAAGAATATACACACATTCTTCTTCAAACTGATGGGCATGGAATTCTGTACTTTCAGCACCTGGCGGTACTTCTATTATATGAAATCCAAGCCCAGTTAAGCCGGTTAAATCACCTAATGATTTGTTAATCCGCTTGGCATTAGCATTTAAAAAATGCGTTTTATTCAGCCCTTCCATATTATCAATTTCTGTTTTTTTTATTATGTATTTATCCATTTCATTACCTTAAACATAATCACGTCAAAATAACTGTTGCTTTTTTAACCACCCATTCCTTCAAAAACAGCCTATTCACTAATCAACGTCTAAAAGGACATATTTGATACAGCCAAAACGAATGATTTTTAGGGGGCGACCATCAAGTAACGAACCTCCAATGCATGACCCTCAACCTTGTTGTAGTTAGTTTTCTAAAAAAAATAAATTAATACCACAAGTATAAACAAGCATGTCTGGTTACTATTTATAAATATCAAATACAATTACAACAGGAACTATGTAACATATGACAAACGTAGGTGGGTTATCCACATATCTGATCAATAGCCAACCAGAAATAGCCTCCAAAACAGCTGGTTACCAGAAACAACTATCTTCTCTTGGCTACTCTATATCTCTACTTGACACTGGCAATAATGGCTTTCGTAAGTCTGTTTTCAGGCTGAGCTTTCACAAACAAAGCACTGAGCTTAAAGTATTGAAAAAAGAAATTAAGCTGACGCAAGCCAGTCAAAACCCCAAACAGCTTCAGCAACTTGAACATGCTCTTGAGCTTTGGATAAAAAATCAGCCCAAAGAAGTCAAGCAGAGAGGCAAATTAATTCCACAACTGAAAACAGCAATTAAAGAGCATAAACAGTTAGCTGACCCAAGCTATCAAGCCTTTGAGCAAAAAAGAAGGGATGAGGTCAAAACAGAATTGGCCAACTTAGCTAAAACGCAACAACTGAATAAACAACTGGCCGAGATAACCAGGGAGATGCTTGAGTTACAATTAGGACTTAAGTTTACTCGCCAACCAAAGTGTAATGCAGATATTAGAGAAGCCATTGTTAACGCCTTTTCTCCTCAAACAGTCAGCTATGTTTTGCATCGATACCCCGAACTTAAAGAAGATGGCCCTATTGATGTCAGCAAGCTGATATCATCAATTAATTCTCTCGAATCCCTGATCAATCCAGGTGTCATCACAGCGCAAAAAAGCAACGCAGAACTGATAACTCCATTTCAGCAAAAGCGCTTCCTTGGTGATAGAACGTTCGGCAAAGAAGGTATTTGTGCTGCTCTTTCTGCAAAATGGCTAACCACTCAACATACCAACATCAATTTTTATGAAGATATCGGCTTTGTTGATGGTATAAAAGCACATACTAAAGCCGAAGGCCACGAAGAGATAATGAATTTAGCCATTCAATACTATGGTGGACAATCTGGACATAAAAACACTGATGCTTATTGGTCTGCTGATGTTCCCCATGGTTTTTATGCTTTGCTAAATTATTTTAAAAATTACCAATTATCGATGGATATTCAAAAATCAGATACCGTAAAAGGCACAGACTTAAGTACTATTAGTAAGCCTGGTTTATACTATCTTGCAATACATAACAGCAAAGGTGGTGGACATGGCCTAGCAGCAAAAGTAGCCGCCACTTCTCCAGGTAAAATAACGGGATACACTCTGTTTGACCCTAATTACGGGGAATTTCATTTTAATAATGAGCAACAGTTTAAACAGTTTACTTACAGGCTAATTAACCAACTATATCCAGAGCTAAAATATAGTACGCTAGTTGTTGGCTTAAAATAATTTACGTGCCATCAAAATTAGTCGATAAGAAGTACGCTACCGCAAACTTTGCTATTGCAACGTATGTGGTAGCCTCTTCAATTGAGACAAAAGCGCTAGTCAATATCGACCACTCATTTTATTGTCAACGTCTTATCACAACTTTACCTGTTGTCAGGCCCGTTCAAAATCAAACGCTATAACATCTGCAATTTCATTAGTTTGCGCTAACAACATCAACAGTCGATCAACGCCTAATGCCACCCCCGCACAATCAGGCAAGCCTTCAGCCAGCGCTGCTAATAAATACTCATCATAAGGATTTTGCTGATAGCCTAACTCTTTACGTTTATCTTGATCATGCTTAAACCGCTTTGCTTGCTCAATACCATCAACCAATTCATGGTAACCATTAGCCAACTCTATTCCATTAATAAACAGCTCAAATCGACTAGCCACCTGCTGATTATCCACATCCGTATTGACTCTGGCCAAGGCAGCCATTGAGGCAGGAAAATCATAGATATAAACACCCGCTAACTTACCTTCAGCAGCCCAACCTAAACTTGGCTCAATATAATGGGTAAATAATAAATCTAATAATGAGTTTCTCTCTAAGCCAACCAGGTGATCATCAATTTTTTCATGGACTAGTTTTTCGAGTTTTTGAGTCGCAGTGCGGTGTGGGTTAATTCCCAAGTGTTCTTCAAATATTTGTTGATAAGATACCCTTCGTAGTTCAGTAAAATTGGCAATTGATGCCAGCAGCTTAGTCATATCATCCATTAGCTGATGATGATCATAACCAACTCGATACCACTCCAGCATAGTGAACTCTGGGTTATGTTTCCCACCCGCCTCACCATTACGAAATACATGACAGATTTGGTATATATCTTCATGGTAGGCAGCCAGCATTCGTTTCATATGAAACTCAGGAGAAGTATGCAGAAAAAGTGTTAGTCCTTCCGGTTTACCTATAGGTTTAAAATGAGTGACAAAACTGTCTAAGTGGATATCAGTCACTGCGGCTTGCGATAAAATCGGCGTTGCTACTTCTATGACTTGCTCTTTAGCAAAATAGTCTCTAATTTCCTTGAGAAGATTCGCTCTCAGCTTGATATTGGCCAATGATGCAGATGGTTGCCAAAGTTGTTGAGTCATGGGGATATCTCTATAGAGATGGGCGACGATAGCACTTGAAGGCTAGCACCCATCCCTGGGTTACTGATTATCTTATACAGGACTTAATTATTAGGCTTACTTAGTTGCACGACTCACGTAATCACCTGTACGCGTATCTATTTTCAGCACATCGCCTTCATTAACAAATAAAGGAACTTTCACTACTGCACCAGTGCTTAACGTAGCAGGCTTAGTGCCTCCTTGAGCCGTATCCCCTTTTAGGCCTGGGTCGGTTTGAGCAACTTCCAAAATAACAAAGTTAGGTGGTGTAACAGAAATAGGGCTACCGTTGTACAATGTTATAGTGTACACATCTTGTTCTTTTAGCCAGTTTATAGTATCTCCTACCGCTTTCGTATCTGCGGCATACTGTTCATAAGAGCCGTCAGTCATCATGAAGTGGTAAAACTCACCATCAGAGTACAAGTACTCCATATCTACATCAATAACGTCTGCTCCTTCCAAGCTTTCGCCAGATTTGAAGGTTCTTTCCCACACCCGCCCTGTGTTTAAGTTACGCAGCTTAACCCGGTTAAAAGCCTGGCCCTTACCTGGTTTAACAAATTCGTTCTCTAAGATCGAGCAAGGCTCTCCGTCCAGTAATACTTTGAGACCTGAACGAAATTCGTTGGTAGAATAGCTTGCCATTTTTCCTCACCACAAGTTTTAGTAAGCACCTATGATAACTCGAACCGCTGCCAGTGTTGATACCCATTTTACAAGTAGTCGCTGGCAACAGATATTATCCAGTGTTGTCACTGATGCCGATGAATTATTTCATTTATTGCGCTTAAACCCAGCTGAAGCACCGCCGCATCTAGAAGCAGTCAAACAGTTTCCGTTACGAGTACCCATACCTTTTATTAATAGAATAGAGCCTGGTAACTGGAATGACCCGTTACTACAACAAGTGCTGCCCATTGCTCAAGAGCTTGCTCCCCAGTCTGGCTTCACTGCTGACCCATTGGGCGAGCAAGATAAAAATGTGGCTAAAGGTATAATCCACAAATACCAAGGCCGCTTGTTGCTTATTGTTGGCACCAGCTGCGCTGTTAACTGCCGTTACTGTTTCAGGCGGCACTTTCCTTATGAAGATAACCGTCCAAATACTCAGCAGTGGCAATCTGCGCTGGAGTATATCACTAACGATACGAGTATCAGCGAAGTAATCTTCAGTGGTGGTGATCCACTTGCGGTTAATGATAAACGGTTAGCCTGGTTGGTTAAGTCCATCGCAGCCATTCCTCATGTAACTAGGCTACGAATTCACAGCCGTTTGCCCATTATGATCCCACAGCGAATTACCGATGAAATGCTGAGCTGGTTTACCCAAACCAGATTAAAGCCAGTAATGGTTATTCATTGTAACCACCCTAACGAAATTGATCAGGATGTCTGCACAGCCTTGCAAAAGTTAAGAGACCATAATGTCACTTTGCTTAATCAAGCCGTTTTGCTAAAAGGAATAAACAACCAGCTGGAAACGCAAATACAACTGAATGAAACATTATTTCAACAAGGCGTACTTCCCTACTATCTGTTTCTTCTTGACCGGGTGTTAGGTGCGGCTCACTTTGAGGTACCTGAGTGCGAAGCTAAACAGTTAGTAGGTGAAATGCTCAAGCATTGCCCTGGCTACTTAGTACCAAAGCTGGCTAGAGAGCAAGCTGGCGCACCGACTAAATTGCCTATTTTACCTGTCTTATAATCCTAACTATTATACTCACAAGCAGTCTTGCACTCTATTTGTAAATACTTATTCAAAATGGAGTGCAGCCCTACTTTGTGGTTGTCATATTTGCAATTGTCATAAAAACTCAACAATAAGTGCACGCTTACACTACACCTAATTAGTTATTAGGCTTTAACTATTGATTAAGAGAATCAGCTAAGGATTGATGATAATTTAATCTTAATTTTATTCAGGATTACAAGCGAAACTGGTCTATATAAATAGTAATAACAATAACTGATATAATACCGGCTGCTTTGCGCCCATGAATGGAATCATCACGCCAGCACTCAAAGTGCCAAAACAAATACGCACCATGCTGTCTTTTGCACCGATTAATGTGCGAAAAATAGAGGCCTGGCTAAATGACTTGCCTAGAGCCAATTTAGGGATGATGTCCAAGCAGCTTTATCATGCGGTAGTAGAGCTAAATCAACTGAAAGTCGCTCCAGACATTCGGCTGGAAATGATGGAGTCGATGCGACCCTCCATTTACTATGTCTGCCACCAGCTTAGCCAGCACTTTCTTGGACAAGTTATAGTATTAAGCCCGCAACAGCGTAAAGTAGCTAACCTAGCGCTTACCCTGCTGTATCACCTCAGCACAGGCTATAAGCACATTGTGCTGGATTTACTTGCCAGAAACAAACCCGGCCAAGATCAAGTATTATTAGCTAATGCAACTCACCGAGCCATCTCAGATATCAGTCACAATCTATTGCAAGCACTGCAGCTATTTGCTCCGATTCCCCAAAGTATCTGGCTAGAGCTGAATCAGCTTTACCTGCTTGCAGAACAAAAAAAAATACTTAACCATCAATTAGAAGACAACCAAAATACCCATCAGCACGCGATCTCAATTGCCGACTGCTATAAACGAATTGTTATGCTTTGCTGCAGTCGCCCAAACCAAGTCCGCCAACAAAGCTTATGTCAAATATTTCATAGTTTAGAACTTTGGGGAAATGTTATAGAAATAGCTCCTGCAACTAGCCATCATGGGGAGTTTATTATCGCTGTCAATCGTGATACCGGCCCTAAACATACGGCTCTTGTCAACGATACAATAAGCGACAACCACCGGATAATTAACTCTGCAGAATTGCGCAATAAACTTAAAGAGTTTATTAACACCCCCTCAGGGCAACGGGAAACGCTATCTCTCACGGTTCCAGAAGGATTAACAGATGACTTGATTAACCATTTGATAAAAGCCTGGGGACCATTACAGAGCAGAGCTTTTAAACGAACAAGCAGCGCTGGTAGCAAGCTAATGATTACCGTAGGGCTCAGTGCTACCCATTACTATTATACAGATGAAATTGAATTTAAAGAGTGGTTACATGGGCCTGAGCAAGACATAGCCCAGAAACACCACGCTAGTAGTGCAGATACTTGGTCTTCCAGCTTTGCTGCAGCAAACACCCAACGAATAACAAACAACAACAGCAGCAGCAGTACAATAGAGGGATCAGCCGCTAATAGACAAGCTGAAAACCAAGCCAAAAAGCCTTATCCCTTATTTACAACTGAGTTAATGAATAGCAGCCCAGGTGGTTACTGTGTGAACTGGCAAGGCAATCTACCTAATCAGTTACAAACAGGTGAATTAGTTGGCTTACATGAAGACAACAGTCGCAACTGGAGCTTAGCTGTCATTCGCTGGATTAAATTACTTTCTGACCAGCAGGCACAATTGGGTATTGAATTACTGACTCCTAATGCAAAACCTTGTGCTGTTGCCTTGCTAAAAAAAGTAGATGATGACAGTCAATTTATGCGAGGTTTTTTTATTCCTCCTATTAAAGCGCTATCGCAGCCAGCCAGCCTGATTGCACCAAAAGTCCCCTTTCAAGTTGGCCACAAAGTAAAACTCAGCCAAGGGGCCGAGATATATAAAGGCCAACTTGTTCAACAAATTACCAGTACTGGGAGCTTTTCGATGTTTGAACTTCAGGGGCAAGATACCCCGAAAGAAGATCACAAACAAACCGGTAGCAAAGACGACACTAGCGACGAAGACTTTAGTAGCTTATGGGAAATGTTATGAAAATATAACTATAGTCAAGGAAAGTAGTTTTAAGGGGCTAGCTCTATCTCTAAAAAGAACACACATGACATTACCATAGAGATGGGGGTTAGCAGCCATTTATTGAGACATGGGTAAAAAACACAAAATCAAATCATTTAACATTTAATCTGTGATGAGTATTATATTAGCTTCGTGAACTAACAAAACGAGCAATACCTCATACAGACACTGGCTTTATTCTCATTGACAAGGCCACCATAACCCCTAGTGCAACACACTCAGAGGTTTTGGAACAACAGTAGCAAGACAACAAGCGTTAGACAAATAATGACGTATAACCCAGCATATTGGTTTTTTAATACCAAATGCTGGCCTTGAAGTACACCTTTAACTTGAAGCAACTATGCAAAACGACAGTAATACAATTCGCTTATTGATCGTCGAAGCCTCTCAAAACGAAGCTGAGCAAATGGTTAGCCTATTCCGCAATGCTGGCCAGGCCACACGTGCCCACCGGGTTACCTCTATTGACGATTTAGAAGAAACTATCCAAACCCAAACCTGGGATCTGTTACTGGCGAGTCATCCCATGGATGAAATTAATGCTGATACTGCCAATGAAACTATCAACCGACTCAATAAAGATATTCCTATTATTGTAATGAAAGAGGAGTATCAAAAAGAGATCTTTACAGGCGCATTAAAAGCAGGCTTTAAGGACGTTGTACTGTATGACGAAGAAGAGCGTTTAGTCTTAGTCGCCAACCGGGAGTTACAAAACCTAGAAAACCGTCGCCAACGTCGCTTGGCTGAAGTGAGCTTGCGCGAAACAGAAAAGCGTTGCCAGCTGTTGCTTAACAGCTCAATGGACGCCATTGCCTACGTCCATGAAGGGATGCATATCTATGCAAACCAATCTTATGTTGATTTATTTGGTTACCCCGATGCAGATGACTTGGCCTGCGTTCCTATTATCGACATGGTGGCATCAGAAGATTTAGCTGAGTTTAAGCGTTTTTTAAAAAGTTATCAGTCTACGGAAAATGCTTCTGATGAACTGGCATGTCATGGTATCAAAGAAAATGGTGAGAAATTTAAAGCAAAAATAAGCTTTTCGCCTGCAACCTTTGATGGTGAGCCTTGCACCCAAATCGTTATTCGAGTAGACCAAGGTAATGCCGAATTAGAAGAAAAGCTGAAAGAAATCAGCACGCAAGATTTGCTAACTGGTTTGTATAATCAGCAGTATTTTTCTGAGCAACTAGATAAATCTATTGACCGAGCCGTTGGTGGTAAAGGTAACGCAGCTGTATTTTATATCACCCTAGATAGCTTTGATAAAATTCGTACTGAAATGGGTATATCTGATGCAGATTTAGTGCTTGCTGATTTCGGTACATTATTAAAAGAACACATACCCGCACCGAGTGTATTAGCACGCTCTGGTGATGATTTATTCTTAGCCTTAATCCCAACCGATAACCAAACCGAGCTATCAACACTAGCAACTAAAATTAATAAAAGTGTTGAAGACCACCTTTCTGAAGTGGGTGGTAAAACAGCACAAACCACCTGTAGTATTGGTATTACCGTTATTAATGAGACAACCGCTAAAGCAAAAGATATTTTAGCCCGCACCCAACGGGCCCGAGAAAAAGTATTGGATAAAGGCGGCAACAACTATCACTTCCATACCGCTAAAGATGATCTGGAAGAACAGGCTATCGAAGGCAATGTTATTGCAATGATCCAAAAAGCATTGCAAGATAATTCCTTCAAATTACTGTTCCAACCTGTCATCAGTTTACGGGGGGATAGTGAAGAGCACTACGAGGTACTGTTAAGACTAATCAACCCCAATGGTGAAGAGGTACCACCAAAAGAGTTTTTAGATGCCGCAGAAAAATCACAAATGGCGACCAAAATAGATCGCTGGGTGATTTTACAGTCAGTAAAATTATTAGCCTCTCACCGAGCAAAAGGCCATAAAACTCGGTTATTTATCCATTTAAGTGCATCATCAATACAAGATAAAACATTACTACCTTGGGTTAGCGTAGCCTTAAAAGCAGCAAGATTACCCGGCGACTCAATAATCTTTCAGCTTACTGAGGAAGATGCTACTACCTACATGAAACAAGCCAAGGAGCTGACTAAAGCAATTGACGAACTACGCTGCAAAGTGTCACTAACCCACTTTGGCTGTGCCATTAACCCATTTACAACTTTAAAACACTTAACAGTACATTATGTAAAAGTGGATGGCAGTTTCTCTGGTGATATTGGCAATCCAGAAACCCAAGAAAATTTAAAAACCATGATCAGTTCATTACAAGGTCAAGGCAAGCTCACCATAGTGCCCATGGTAGAAAACGCCACCATGCTGGCAACCCTTTGGCAAGCCGGTGTTAATTATATTCAGGGTTACTACCTACAAGGCCCAACCGCTGAAATGGATTATGATTTTACAAGTGATGAAGATGAGTAATTACCTGATTACAGAATAGAAACTTCACTATAAGCCCAGTTTTTCTGGGCTTTTTTAGTTTTCATCCAACCTTATGAAATCTTTTAAGGTTTTCAAAAAAACCACCACTTATAAAAACCTATATAAATTCAACTAAAAACCAGCTAAAGTTTTTTTATTATCACTAACTGCCATTCTTTTTTAAAAAATCTGTATCAACCTCCATAACTGGAAAACTTTCAGGCAGCTCTTCTTTAGTTATTTCATCAAAACCGTTTTTTTCATAAAATCGGTGGGCAGCTAAAAATTTTTCTGTGGCGCCTAGGAGAATTTCTTTAATTCCTTGCTGATTAACTCACTGCAGCAATTCACCTAGCAATAGCTGGTCTACATTATATGGTTTACCTCAGTAATTTTGCTGAACAAATATTTTCCGTAGTACAGCTTGTTGATTACCTATATCTAATAGCGCAATTATTTGGTTTTGTAAGTTTTGATTCTGTTTATTATATTGTTTGATTTCCATAATCCATTTACTCAAGTTTTAGACATTGAAGTGTAGGCTAGCTAAGCAGGCATAGAACAACATTTTATTTAATATGCAAATTATGCAACAATAGCAGCCACTCGCTATCACTAACATCACTTTACGCAGTATCACAATGAAGAATACAATATCATTTTTAGCATTAGTATCCTCAATTCTCGCAGGCTGTACCTATACCAATTATTCGTTAGATACCGCTAGACAAGCAAAAGTAGGCTGGAAATATTCATATTCTTCACCTACCATTACATACGTTAAACAAGCCAGTTTACAAAATAATAGACTACTATCATTGTGTTTTGCTGCTAAAGAAAGTGACAATCATTCTCAACGAGAGTTTACCTACACCATCGATTTAGCTGAGTCTAATATAGAAAATAATAGCAGTGTGAAAAGCGATTTTTTCACCATTCATGAAATGAACAACTTAGAATTTTATGAAGGCTGCGAAATTGCTGCCAATGATGAAAATAACATTCCCGTTTTAGAAACTGCGCCTAGAAAGCTAACCCAACTCACCAAAAATCTTAACAAAACAACTTTATACCTAGTTAAGAAAAATAATCCGCGATATAACTACCTGGCACTAAGCTCGTCTCAACCAATTATTCATGATTACAAAACTGTTTTATTAAAAGTCAAAAAACTAAAAAAAATTAACGGTATTTCTGTAGACAAAGAAATTTTATGGTATGCAGCCGTGCCATTTGCTGCAATTGCAGATACTGCTACAGCACTGGGATATGTAGTGATGGGCATCTGTTCTCATACAGACCCAACAACAGAGGGTGACCCTAGATTTGAAGACAACAACCCTTGTTTAGGTGGCTTTTAACGGTCGTTCAATTGGTGCCTTTGATAGAGTATTTAGTGGTTCATACCAACTAAAATAAAGTCAAAGGCACAAATAAAATATTCTTCAGGCTAACTCAACTGCTGTATATCATGCTCGGTTAAGCCTAATAAATATAAAATGGCGTCTAGCCCTAAATAAGAAATGGCATGTTTGGCAGACGCTTTGACTAAAGGCTTGGCTTGAAAGGCTACCCCCATCCCAGCAATACCTAACATGGGTAAGTCATTAGCACCATCACCTACGGCAATAACTTGTTCAAGGCTAATACCTTCCTGCTCAGCTAGCATTGTTAACAACTCTGCTTTACGCCGACCATCAACAATGGTGCCTTTCACTTCTCCAGTCACTTTGCCATCAACAATATCCAGCTGATTAGCATGTACATAATCTATCCCCAGACGCTGCTGCAAATACTGAGCAAAATAAGTAAACCCACCAGATAAAATCGCTGTTTTAAAACCCAGTCGTTTGAGTGTACAGATTAGCTTTTCAGCACCTGAGGTAATCGGCAAGCGTTGTGCTATTTCACTCAGCACCGACTCATCAAGCCCTTTTAATAAGGCCATCCGCTGCCGAAAGCTTTCGTTAAAGTCTAATTCGCCTTGCATTGCACGCTCAGTGATAGCAGCAACTTGCTCTCCAATACCAGCAGCTTTTGCCAACTCATCAATCACTTCTGTTTGGATCAGGGTAGAATCCATATCAAAAGCAATTAAACGGTGGCAGCGCCGAAAAATAGAATCTTCTTGAACGGCAAGGTCAACTCCTTGCTCACTGCTAATAGACAGCAACTGCTCACGAAACTTAATCAAATTACTAGGCTTACCCCTTAGCCTTAATTCAAAACAAGTAATTTGATCATTATTATCAGTGCTGATTGGCTGCCGTTGAGATAACCGCTTAATATGACTTACCGTTAAGCCATGCTGACTGACTTCCGCTATTACATCAGCCAGCACTTTGCCGTTAACTTCAGGAGCCAGCAGTGTCACCAGGTAATGTTCTGGAGTTTTATCTTGTAACCATGTCTGATATTCTTGCTTGTCTAGCTCACGATAACTCAGATGGGCTTGCCAAACTTCTTCAATAGGTTGCAGGCGTTCAGCAAGTTCAACTTCTGTGAAAGTCGGTGGCACTTGTAATAACAGTGTAAGCGCAACCTGATCTTGAGTCTGCATTTGCCCTAAGTCCAGCACTTTAATGGCTTCATCAGCTAAGTGCTTCATTAAGCTAGGCAAAATGTCTACTTTGTTTTCGCCAGCCACTGTCAATATTAATAGATTTGCCATGCCACAAGCCTTTGCTCAGTTAATATGTCAGGTATCGCTTTTATAACCCGGTAGTAAGTACCCAATTACATTCGAGCGGCACATTTTAGCGTCAATTTCCTTATTTAGCTATTATAACTCATGCTTTGGAACACTAACCTCGCGTTTGCCAAATTTGCTAATAATACATATACTGCTTTATTTTTTATCGTCCACGCTAGTGGTATATGCGTAAGGACTTGTTACCTTATTTTATCCATGAATCTCTAGCTTAATTATACGGATGTAAACAATGCAACAAACAGCTTTAGGACTTGTATTCTTTGTTAGCGTTGTAGCTATTCTACAAGTTCAAGTGTGCCCACAAGCTCAAGCAGGCTACATTGACCAAGAAGTTAAAATACCCGAGAAGTCAGTTACGATTAAACACAATAACGGCCAAACAACTATCCAGTTGTATCAAGAACATGGCAGCGGCGCCTATTACGACTTCACAACACAAAGTTTATACACAATCAGCGACCATGGCCCTAATATCAAATGCAAATATACCAGGGCATTTTTCGGTTCAGCAAGCTTTTGCTCCAAAGGACGAGTTATTTTAAACCCGGAATTCCAACCCGCTATTTTTCAATGGAAATATAATAGTGCACAAAATCAATTCAATTTAGAAAAAAAAATTCCAATCTTAACCCGCTATGGTACCCATGCCTTAGGCTTACCACTGCCAAGCCCCAAGCCTCATAAATTAATTGATGGCATGCGCCGCCCTATTCCAATTTCCACCAAGGGTATTGACCCAGAGTCTATCGTTAAACTGCACAATGGTAGTTTCTATATTTCCGATGAGTATGGCCCTTCATTACTTCATCTTGATAAAGATGGCCGCATTCTCACGCGCTATGTACCCGCTGGAGCAACCAACTTTATAGAGGATGAAGAAATTCCTGTGGTTGGCTTACTACCTGGTATTTTACACAAACATAAGCCTGGGAGAGGCATCGAAGGCATCGCTATTAGCCCAGATAATCGGTGGTTGTTTTTCATTCAGCAAAGTCCACTTGCTAACCCTAATAAAAAAACTTATGAACAATCTCGCTGGGTAAGGCTATTTAAAGCTCGATTAAATAAAAATGGTTCCATTCAGCAAGTGGTTAATGAATATATCTATCCTTTGGATATTCCAGCTACTTTTATGAGCAAAGATAAAACCCGAGGAGACTTTAGCGTTGAGCAAGATGATGTAAAAGTTAGTGACTTAGCCGCTCTAAGCAATGACACCTTATTAGTACTAGAGCGTATTTACATTACTACTAAAATTTATCGCATTAATCTAAACCAAGCGACTGACATATTAAACACTCAATGGGATGATATTGCACAAACACCAAGCTTAGAGCAATTAGATTATTTAAACCGTTTTGCCCTCAGTCCAGTGAAAAAACGCAAAGTGTGGAGCACACTCGACACTCCAGATAAGCAATACCCTGGAAAAATTGAAGGAATGGCATTAATTAATAAAAACCGTTTATTATTAACTAATGATAATGACTCAGGGGTTTATGGCACACATACACACTTTTTTTCTGTTGATGTCCCGCTTTGGAAGTAATCAAGAACATCTCTAATAATTATTTGCTTTCTCTGAACTCCTGATAAATTCGCGATAAAGCATAAACATTATTAGAGGTACTCTTATGAGATAGTGTATAGGGTACTTCTATTTCGCCCACCCTCTTTAGACTGATAAAGTGCCTGATCAGCTGCTTCAATCCATTCTTTTATGCTGGTAATCTTTTCACTAATTTCTGCTAGCCCTAAACTAATAGTGAACTGAATAGCGTGTTCATGATGGGCAACTGGCGACTCACTGATTTTTTTACGTAACCTCTCGGAGAAATACATTCCATCTTCAGCCTTAGTATTAACTAAAATAGCTCCATATTCTTCACCACCGTAGCGCCCTGTAATATCTGATGTTCGTTGGTTTTCTTGAAGCAATTTGGCAACAGTTTTAATAACTTCATCTCCTGCCTGATGACCATATGTATCGTTTACTTTTTTAAAGTGATCAATATCAAACATCACCAGGGTAGACTTCTGTTTAGTACGTAAATAACGATGAAACTCTCTAATCAGACACTCCTCCCAATACCCTCTGTTATATAAGCCAGTTAGGCGGTCTGTCCGGCTCATTACCTCTAATTGAGAGTTTGCTTGCTCCATGCCTTTCTTATTAACAGCAATATCAGTCACATCATAAATTAAGATACAAATATGATTAACCGTACCATCAGCTGACATTAATGGGTTGATTGTGAGATTTTGGTACATGAACTCTTCTGTACCAGTAATTGGCCTGAAGTTTTTAAAGCGGAAAATAAATGGACGCTGCTCCCAGGTAGAAAACGTTTTATTTTTTAACAAAAATACTGACTCAGTTTTACGCAAGAACCAGTCTTTAGGAATTTCGCCAAATAAATCAAATACGTTTTCCCCCCTTACTTCTAGCGCATTTTTTCCGCTATGATTCTCCATAAAGCTGTTCCAAATTTGGATTTTATAGTCTCTATCCACTACGACTAAGCCTACTTCTATATCCTGAAGCATCCCCATCATCCAATGAAGCTCTTTGAAACCAGTATCTACAGCCATTACTAACCTCAAGTTAATAGATAAGAAATTTTTTCTCGTAAGGCTTTCATTGAGTCATCAGTAAGTAGCAACAGCAAATCACAGCTAATATTATAATTTTCAATGCTATAACATAATTCAATGGCTAGTGTTTGCTTCCATTGCCAAACCCCTTGGCTTAGCAGCCTTGAAACATCAACATGCTGTCCAAGTACAATTGGGTGTCCTTGGCTGAAGGCAATATCCAATTGTTCAGCAATACCTTTAATGCAAGCGCCAATTAAAATATTGGCGACCTCCATTACCAACTCCAGCTCAATGGTTTCGGTTAACTTACCCTCATAGTGAAGTAACTTAGCCATATCTTCAAACGAAGAATCATAAAACAACAGCAAGGCTTCACCAGCGATACCAGAACCAATAAACCCCTGGCATACAGCCGAAAAGGTATCATTACCTTCTGAGGTTTGCAGCGCCATTTGTAACTCAGTTACCTCTAACATATTTACTTTTGGCACTGGCAATAAGATAAATACATTTAACAATTTTGCTAGTAATGCAGCTGCCTGCCCCATAGCCACATTCGCAATTTCCTGATAGCAATCTAATTCACCAATACTGGCATTTAGTTCTTGAATTTGGGCTTGATGGGTTTGAATAATGGCACTGTCGTTAGCGGCTGAATATAAACCATAGCGCTTTAATATAGCTTCAATGTCATCAGAAGTAACTGGTTTTTTTATAAACTCTATTGCACCTAATTGTAAAACTCGCTTGCGCGCATCTTCTTGAATATCACCAGATACGACTATTGTCATTACATCAAGATTATTCTTCTTAATTTCGCTAAGCACTTCATAGCCATCCATCACTGGCATGTTGAGGTCTAAAAATAAAACTTCTCCTTTACCACTAACTAGGGCCTCCATTCCTTCTTGGCCATGTTTAGCAAAGGAAACTTCAACATCCCATTCTTCAGGGAGGGCTCGCGCCATTTGCTTTCGTGCAACTGTGGAATCATCACAGATTAAAACATGTGTAGACATTGTTCTTAGTATGCATTTAATGAAACTACTTGTGATTCCTATAGCCAATCTAAAGGATATAGTTAAGTAATCACTTCATGTTTATTAATTAAAGATTAGACTAACCAGTAACGCGAATTTATTTCAACATTCTGTCTAGCAAAGAAAAAACACCGGAAAGGAATGGCATAAATAGATGAGGCAGGGTCAAATAACACTGCCTCATCTATTTAGAGTGAGTTCGAGCAAACCATAACACACCACCACCGACAGCCAACATAAAAATAGCCACTAGGTTAAATAGTCCCATTTCAGCACTACTACTTTGTAAACTGGCCATTGACTGCGACATAGCAACTAATAAAAAACTAAAGCCTAATAACTCATCCATAGTTGTAAGACATTATCTGTATAAAAATCCAATTTTAATAGCAAACGGTATTAAATAAAATATTTTTAATTAAATAAATTAGACAAAAGAATTAACACCCACTTGAAACAAGTGTATTAATCGAACCATATACCAAGCTTGAAAGCTCACGTTTCATCGCATCTTAAACGTTTAAGTTTTGAACCACAATCCACTTTTTATCTGATCAACCAGTAAGTATTTTCCGCAAGTTTAACTGTCGAAAACAGGTTTGAAAGTAAAACAAAATTATTTAGCTAACGAGTTGCTGACTACATTATAAGTTAGCCTCTCAGCTGTTTTAGCTTCTAGAGAGATGACGCACCCCGATTCTAATGAGAACAATTACTATTTAAGCCAGTATGAATTGTTTTTTTATGATTAAGCTGCCCCCCAGTTTAAAGCCGAAAAACTACGGAAGTGAAATTGGCAGCAACCTGATGATCCACTCTTTATTACCAGCCCACAGTTCCGTAGACTACCCAGCCAAAGAATATGATTAATAATCCAGGAGTGTCTCATGCCAGTTTATCGTTCACGCACCTCAACCCACGGGAGAAATATGGCAGGCGCCAGGGCCCTGTGGCGTGCTACTGGGATGAAAGATGATGACTTTAAAAAGCCTATTATCGCTATTGCCAATTCATTCACCCAATTTGTACCTGGCCACGTTCATTTAAAAGATCTTGGCCAACTAGTAGCCAGAGAAATTGAGCAGGCTGGTGGCGTAGCTAAAGAATTTAATACCATTGCCGTCGATGATGGAATCGCCATGGGCCATGATGGCATGCTATATAGTTTGCCCTCTCGAGAGCTAATTGCTGATGCAGTGGAGTATATGTGTAATGCCCATTGTGCTGATGCATTAGTTTGTATTTCCAACTGCGATAAAATCACTCCAGGCATGCTGATGGCGTCACTACGTCTTAACATCCCTACTATTTTTGTTTCTGGTGGCCCAATGGAAGCGGGTAAAACCAAGCTAGCAGGCAAAGAATTAAAGCTGGATTTGGTCGACGCAATGGTTGCTGCAGCTGATCCTACGATATCTGATCAGGATGCCGACACTTACGAGCGTAGCGCTTGCCCGACTTGTGGCTCTTGCTCTGGAATGTTCACAGCCAACTCAATGAACTGTTTAACGGAAGCACTGGGGTTATCACTCCCTGGCAACGGCAGCCTATTAGCCACCCATGCGGATAGAGAGCAGTTGTTCCTTACTGCAGGCCGCCGCATTGTTGAAATCACCAAGCAATATTATGAGCAAGACGACGAATCTGTTTTGCCAAGAAGTGTGGCTAGCTTTAAAGCATTTGAAAATGCCATGATGCTGGATATTGCGATGGGTGGTTCCACGAACACTATTCTGCACCTATTAGCCGCAGCCCTAGAAGGGGAAGTTAATTTTACCCTGGAAGACATCGACCGCCTCTCTCGCAAAATACCTCACTTGTGTAAAGTCGCACCTGCCACCCATCAATACCATATGGAAGATGTACATCGTGCAGGTGGTGTATTTGGTATTTTGGGTGAGCTTGCCCGTGGCGGGTTATTACACACAGATATCCCCACAGTCCATAGCAACAGTATGGCTGAAGCAATCGCTAAGTGGGACATCACCCAAACCACTGATGAGCAAGTGCATACCCTGTATAAAGCCGGCCCCGCAGGTATTCCTACCCAACAAGCATTTAGCCAAAATACCCGCTGGCCGTCATTAGATGATGACCGGGCAAACGGTTGTATTCGTAGCTTAGATCATGCCTTTTCCACCGAAGGTGGCCTAGCTGTTTTATACGGCAATATTGCTAAAAATGGCTGTATTGTAAAAACGGCAGGTGTTGACGAAAGTATTTGGGTATTTGAAGGCTCTGCTCGCATTTATGAAAGTCAGGATGCTGCCGTTAGAGGCATTCTAGAAGATGAAGTACAACCAGGCGAAGTGGTTATTATACGCTATGAAGGCCCCAAAGGTGGCCCTGGCATGCAAGAAATGTTGTACCCTACCAGTTATTTAAAATCTAAAGGACTGGGCAAACAATGCGCCTTACTTACCGATGGACGTTTTTCCGGTGGTACTTCCGGTTTATCCATTGGCCATGCCTCTCCAGAAGCGGCGGAAGGTGGTGCCATTGGTTTAGTAGAAAATGGTGACAAGATCAAAATCGATATCCCTAACCGCAGCATTCAACTACTAGTGGATGATAAAGAGCTGGCTAATCGTCGCCGCACGATGGATGCCAAAGGCAAACTGGCCTGGAAACCCATTCACCCAAGACAGCGCCGTGTCAGCACCGCTTTAAAAGCCTATGCAGCGTTGGCTACTAGTGCAGATAAAGGTGGTGTAAGAAACTTGGATCAACTGGATTAATTACTCATTATTTACCAATAAAAAAAAGTGCTTGTTGATTAATTCCAACAAGCACTTTTTATAAAAGGCATCTCTAATAACAAGTTAGCTATAAATCCGTCGCCGACGTGTCTGTCCGCCAAAACCTAAAGCTAATAAAACACCACCTAACATCAGTGATATCATATTAGGTTCTGGCACAATCCCAGGTTCACAGTTTTCACTTCGTCTACAAGCCCTAAGATCTCCCACAAACGCTACAGAATCATAAATAGTATCAGCTGTGTCAGCTATAACGATTTCCAAAGTATGCTCATCCAAGTCCTCATCTAGCAAACCAATCACGGTGAGCACATCAGAAACACCATCATACTCAATCGGTAAATTGTCACTGCCTAGTTCATTATTATTAAAGTTATGGGCATTAGCACCCGTTAAAAAAGAAATTAATGAGCCATCCTGAAAATAAGCAAAGTTTTTACCGTCGATAATAAACGTAAAAATATCCGTCACTGCCTGATCAGGAAATTCTTCCGTAGCAAATACAAACATTGACTGAATAGCTTTAATTCCTTCCTCCACAGTAAATTTTACTTTAACTGAATTATAATCCCGGTTAGCCCCCGGTAACCCCGCATTTTTTAGGATTTTTTCTACCCCAGCATGAGATGCTGTAGGCAGTGCAGGAGCTCCTGATCTTAAGTGGCTAAAGTCTTCAAAACTATTGGCTTTTGGTACATTAGCAGACCCAGTTGTAAGAAGGGCCCCCCGATTTAAGTTAATACGCTTGCCATTACTGGCATGGGTCATGTCTAGGTCTCTGAAAGTACCTGATTGAGCTGAATAGGCATTACTGCCATCCCCTAGCCGCCCATGAAATTCAGCACTACCTTCGATGATGTTAATGCCGCTGTTATTAGCAAGCATGCTCTTGATCAGCGTCATCGCAGGGTCTTGCCCTTCAGTCTTATTCAATAAATCTATTTCAAAAGACGCTTGGGCCTGAGACGACAGGATCACTCCCGCAAAACCTAACGCAGTAATGAGTTTTTTTATTGACATGAATTTAATTCCTTGTCTATTTTTATATCGCGCATCGCTATTAAAAATTCATGCCATTCTTTAAAAACGCTATAAACAAAGAACAAATCAGATCACAGCAAACCTGATAACCAGTTATCGTAAAATTTATTGACAGAGTGTGCGGTAGGAATGGTCATTTAATCTGCTTTTTTACTAAACGACCATTTAGTCAATCAAATATAAGCTTAAAAATCAGCAAGTTAAATGAATGTAAAAATTTGTAACGCAAATTGAAACTAGCTTGGCTTACTTCTGTAATACGGCTCGATCCAATATTTGATAGGAATACTTCAACGGTGGTTGATGATCTGTTTCTTGAGTTTCCTCAGCTGTCAGCTGCCACTGGTTATCATCAAACTCAGGAAAAAACGTATCACCTTCAAAAGACTTATGCACCCTTGTCAAGTAAAGTCGGGTTGCTACTGGTAGTGCTTGCTCGTAAATTTGCGCACCACCAATCACCATCATTTCTTCACAGCCATCAATTAGCCCTATGCTTTCAGCTAATGCTATTGCAGCTTCAAGAGTATGTACCACCTTAACGCCCTCAGCCGCAAATGCTGAATTGCGAGTAATGACAATGTTGGTACGCCCAGGTAATGGCTTACCTAGTGACTCAAAGGTTTTTCGACCCATGATAATCGGCTTCCCCATCGTAAGCCGTTTGAAGTAACGCAAATCACCTGGTAAATACCAAGGTAGCTTATTATTTATACCAATTGCATTATTTGCTGCAACCGCAGCTACCAAACAGATATGCACCTTATTAACACCTCTCAGCCCTAGCGGTCCACTACTGACAACAAAAGCTCGCCATTCTAGCATCAAGCTGTAACCAGCCAAACAGCTTTTATGGTCATAGCCGGGTATCTACTAATAGTTAAAGTTAGGGATTGCTTGCACTGCTTTCTTATCTTGCCACTAACACTACTTGTGTCTTATTTACAGTGAGCTATTTCTTTAATAACAGTACTATCTATGTATTAGAACCAGGCATGTTTACATAACAAACAGGAGCAAAACCATGCGTCTACCCTATTATGAGCTATCCAGTAAAGCACTAGGTAACTTCCGACAAGTCAAAGATTGCCTAGCTGATAGCTCTCTTGGTTTACCACTTATCGAACTAGTGTACTTACGTGTTTCGCAAATTAATGGTTGTTCATTTTGCCTTAAAATGCATGCCCAATCCTTACGAAAAGCAGGCGAAACAGACGATAGAATTGACTCCCTCGCCGGTTGGCAAGTAAGTGACTTGTATACCCCCAAGGAACGAGCCGCCCTGACCTGGGCTGAGGCGGTGACCCACATTGAATCAAGCTACGCGAATGATGAGTTTTATGAGCCTTTAAAAGAGCACTTTTCAGATCAAGAAATCTCCGACTTAACCTTTTCCGTTTCTTTAATGAACGCACTTAATCGTCTTGCTATTAGTATGCGGCAGTAATTGTGTATACCCTTCACAGATGATTTCTAGATACTGCTATCTTCTTTAAACACCACGGATGGTGTGAATTAAGTTACACTCAAAAATGAACCACGAAGTGTATACTCTTTAGGGGTACCGTCATCTATAGCCATAACGCTTAACTGTTAGGAGATAAATACCTATGGCATCTGGTTCCAAAAAAGTCATTGTTGCCGCTTTAATTGGTAATGGTTTAGTTGCTATTACCAAGTTTATTGCCTCATCTATTACTGGCAGCTCTGCCATGTTCTCCGAAGCTATTCACTCAGTAGTCGATTCCGGTAACCAGGTTTTACTACTTTATGGATTAAAACAATCGAAAAAGCCAGCAAGTGAAGAATATCCTTTTGGTCACGGCAAGGAGGTTTATTTTTGGAGTTTTGTCGTTGCTATTTTAATATTCGCCGTAGGGGCAGGTATTTCTATTTATGAAGGTGTTCATCATATTTTACATCCAGCTCCCATTACCAACCCCATTGTTAACTATATAGTACTTACCCTGGCTATTATTTTTGAAGGGGGTTGCTGGTGGGTAGCCATGAAGGAATTTAAAAAAGTCAAAGGCGAACTGGGTTATCTAGAGGCCGTACATAAAGGTAAAGACCCTTCATTATTTGTTGTCTTCTTCGAAGACTCTGCCGCTATTTTAGGTCTATTAATTGCTTTGCTAAGTGTTTTTTTAGGACAAGTCACCGGCAACCCTTATTTTGATGGAATTGCATCCGTATTAATCGGCATTATTTTAGCCACTACTGCTATTTGGTTAGCTTATGAAACCAAAAGCTTGCTGATTGGTGAAAGTGCCAGAGGTCATATTGTTAGAGGAATACGTCAGTTGGCCAGTGGAGAGTCTGGCGTTGCATATATCAATGAAGTAGTTACCATGCAAATGGGACCAGAATTTATTTTAGCCAACCTTAGTATTGATTTTGATAATGACTTACAGGCAACAGATATTGAACGCATAATCGTCAGGATAGATCAAACAATCAAACTGACCTACCCAAATGTAAAACGTGTTTTTATTGAAGCAAAATCAAGGGTTGATGCTATTGCTAGTCAGGTTCAACCTGTCAATCTTGAGGAGTAAATAAATAAAAATTATTCCGGCAGCGTCTGCCCACCATCCACGACTATAGTTTGCCCTGTGATATAACCTGCTTCATCAGCAGCAAAGAACAAAGCGGTATTACCGATATCCTCTACACACCCAAGACGGTTAAGCGGGATAGAGGATGCCATTGTAGCTAGATATTCTTCACCCAGATCCTGCAGCCCTTCAGTATAAATGTTGCCAGGCATAATAGCGTTGATGGTGATGTTATCCTTGGCAAGCTCTATCGCAGCAGTGCGGAGAAAACCCAGTTGACCGGCTTTAGAAGCACCATAATGTGACCAGCCAGGGAAACCCGTAATAGGGCCAGTAATAGAGGAAGTAATAACGATACGACCTTTTTGTTGGTTTTTCATATACGGCAGTACTGCTTTTACACAAAGAAACAGACTTTTCAGGTTAGTATCCATCACATGGTCCCAATGCTCGGGGAGCATATCAGCAATATTTGCCTGAGGGAAAATACCAGCGTTGGCACATAACACATCAATTCCTCCAAAAAGCTCATTAGCTGTTTGTGCTATTTTTTGAGCATCTTGCCACTTGGATACATCTCCAAGCAAAAATTCAGCTATACCTCCCTGTGCTCTGATTTCTTCAACAGATTGGCAGGCACTTTCTTCACCACGACTGACAATAAGTACTTTTGCACCTTGTTTTGCAAATACTCTGGCCATCCCTTTACCAATTCCTCTGCTTCCACCAGTTACGACAACTGAACGACCTGAAATTGAGTTGAACATTACCCCTCCTAATACGCTAGTGATTTTCTATAATTTAAACAGATAGTCCACTGAAAATAGAATGACATTGAATATAGATAATGAAAAACCAATTAATGCAATCATTGTCATGAAAGAAACAAGAAATTCACCTAACTTTTAAGATGACAAATAGACCATTAATAATTATTAAAAGTGTCTTGAAGTCAAACAATTTATAACACACACGTTGACTCCAATCAAAAAAGCATTAAAAAACTTACCAAGCCAACCAAGTGTTGTTAAAATATAGCACACAACTATTGTATTACTTTGGTACGAGCCAAAAGCTCAACCTGCCTTAAATGGCCAAAGAATACAACGGTTAATTTCTATAAACTGCGATAGGATCCACGTAGTATTATACCTACATCAATAGGTATTAAATGGTAATCGCCAAAATATAATCAAGGAGAGTATTTTGAAAATCACAAAAATAGCTGCTTTAGCAGGTGCACTTATTACCTCACCTTTTGTTGCAGCTGAAGGTACCAAAGAAGTATTAATGGGGGTTGATATTTTACCAAACTCCATCGAATTGCACGTTGCTTCAGGTGGCTGCACCAGCGCCAATAGTTTTACTATTAATGTCGATAAAACTGCTTCACCACATTCTGTAACCGTCCTACGTGTGCAACCTGATTTTTGCGAAGCACATATTCCTGATGGTATAAAAGTATCATTTGATAGAGCTGCTTTGGGCTTGGATGGAAAGGTAGAATTTATTCTTACTAACAAGATTGGCAACACCTCTACCCTTCAGTAAGCAGCACTTCTATAAACTTAAATTAGCTAATATAAATCTACCAAATTTATTTTTATGCCTTATAAAAGCTGACCAACAAATATTAAGTTAGTCAGCTTTTACTTCTATTGACATTAATAAACCTGTAATTAATACGGTAACAAATTTCGAAAAGTCTTTGAAAAGCAGTTTCCCATACTACTCAAATCTAATGAAATCAAAAGGCTTTATTATTAGTGGAACTTAAAGCCTTTCCTTTGGTAGACAATATGACAAAACCCCAAAATAAAGCTGGCTTGAGTTAGTCATACCGATTAATAATTGCTCCACCAGTCTACCCACCCTACATTTTGTCTACTTATCAGCCAAACAAGAGTATATCAGCCACATTCACCTTTTCATTACAAATGTTATAGTTACCCTTATTTGAGCTAGCTACTTATGTCGATGATCAATATTGATACCGCCACACAACAATGGGAACAGGAGCTGCAGAGACTAGTTAAGGTTCATTTCGCAGCGGCCCATCAACGAGTAGCTGTTGTTTATCAGCAGCACTTTGCCTCCTTACGCAAAGTGCTGCACCGACATTGGCAGTACCGTAAAGATATACCACGAGATTTAGCCAATATCCCTCGGGCAACTTGGCACTTAGCAAGGCGCATAGGTGGCCGACGAGTTGATGACACGATAAAGCTCAGCCAGAAAGAAATGGCTATCAGCCAGATTTTGATTAACGAGTTGCTTGCTCTGCCTCAGCTTGAACAGATGCTTATTGAACATATAAAAAACCATCCCAATATAGATGCTAATCACTGGGATGAACTACAAACCCTAATTAATGAGTTTACCCCAGAACAGGCTCAACAGCGTTTACAGCAAGCCCTTAGTCGCCTAACGCTAACCCATGAAGGCAGCCGGGATATGGTTATCTTTTTTACACTTGGTTTGGTGGGTCGCTCATTTAGTGACAAACTTGCGTTTGGTAGCGCTTTGGGTTTAGGGTCTGCTGCTGCAACCAGCCTTTATATTAGTCAGCAGTCGTATTGGGGCGCTCTGTGGGCAAAATGGGCTGGCGTACCTACCTGGATATCGGTGGGTGGTGCTATAGGCGGAGCAGTTGTGTTACTTGCTGCCACTCCCTTAATTGCACCACTCACTGAATATGGTGTTAATAAAATCAAAGCAAAAAAGTTTCTGCATGAAGTAGTTACTCGCGTGGAACAGAATATTTTACAAACCAAACCTGATGCCACCAGTGTCATTGCTCATATCGGTACTTATATACAACTACTGCCAGACTTAATACAAGCGCTGAGAATAATTAAGTAACTACAAAGCTGACACCTCTAATTAAAAAATATAAAGTGCTGATAAATCATAATCTACCTGTACAGGTAAATGTGCTGACTTATTCGACTTATATATACCGAATTTAAAGTAAGGCGCCCATTCATCATTATTACCAATTGGCCCATTATAGTCTGCCAATTCTTGACCCGTATCGGTATTATATAACTGAACTCTACCATGCCTCAACCTATTAAAATCATCATTTTCCCAGTTTGGCCAGTTAACAATAACCGTTAAAGTAATCCATCGATCAAATAATGATGGTGTAATTGGGTGCTTCCAAATGACACTCACACCAGATGCCCAATTACCATTAATGTTGCTTTCAGCATTATTAATTGAGTTTGTGATGAAATAAGGTTTCAACTGCTTTTCTTTATAATCACAAATATAAAATTTTCCTACCGTTGCTGACTCTTCTCCCGATAATGAAATTTTAGGGCATCTGGTTAACCGCCTATCATGTATAGGATATCTATAATAGTTTGCAATGAGGGCAAGATAACCATCTTTGATCTTTAAAGCCATTGGTGGAAAACCACCTTGATCAAATAAATAACCTTGGTGTTTAAGTGAGTGATATTGAGATAGTGTTTGTTCCACCCCTTTATCAGAATAATCCCTGACATCAAGTTGCTGATATTGCCATGGCTGATCAGTTTCATGACGATACTTCAATCGATCAGGCGTACCATGCCATTGCGCAATAATAACAGACATATCATCAGCTAAAATACTGGCTTGATTTCTTTCTTGCAAAAATGGCCCTAGTTCATCTCTAAATACTGAAGGTAATCTAAACCGCAACTGATAATATTGATAGTTAGAACTTGTAGGCCACTGACCAGCCATCATCGATTTGGTTTCAGCCTTAAACTGCAATGCCTTCATAGATAATTGATTAGACAAAAATTGACTAAGAGGAAAAAAACCAGTTGTAAATTCTACCCGCTGCCGCCCATCAGCCAACGACCCAAAGTCAGGTAAAATCGAAACCGGTATAGCAGCTAATGATAGCCTATTAAGACCATATAATGGATCAGGGATTCTGCCTAAGTGATGCTTAACGCCAACAGGTGCTATGTTTATTTGATTTAAATTAATCGTGCATTGCTGATCAATTAAATATCGTTGCGGGTTGACTTTTCCACTTATTTCAAAATCATCAATCGAACAATTCTGCTGTATATAATCGTCTATCGAATTATTTAGGTTTGGTTGGGCTAATACCTGAGCACTAAAGACCAAGCAACAACACAAAAAGTTAGCACAAACTTTCAAAATATTATCTCACTTCATTTTTATTACTTTGCGCGAACTATAAGCTTTTTCAACAAGAGCTTCAATTATTCCTTTATTTTTCAAAAAGAGCCAAATAATACGCTTATTATTACTTTCTATCCTCAGGCTCTGAAACTCCTGCGTTATAGCCCACCCAACGATTCATTAAGTTGGCTAAAGCTTCTTTATCAATAGGTTTAGAAATATAATCATCCATACCAGCATCAAAACAGTCAGCTTTATCTGATTCTGATGCATTAGCTGTCATTGCAATTATTGGTACATGACGATGCGGTGGTGTAACTTGCTTTAGCTCTTTTACTAGTTGTAAACCATTTTTATCGGGTAATTCGCAATCAAGAAATACTAAATCATAAGGATGCGCCTTATATAATAGTAATGCCTCTTTTGCATTGGCTGCAGTGGTAACATCACAATGCATTTTTGCCAACAAACGCACTGCAACCATTTGATTAATAGCATTGTCTTCTACTAACAGTACCCGATAATGCGGCTTTTCGACAGGCTGATTAAGTAATGGAGGATAAACAATGGCACTATCTCGAAGCATATCTCTGGTTACTATAGAGTCATCGTCTGTTGCTAATATCCGACAAATCATGTCCTTTAATACCTGAGCTCTTACAGGCTTCACTAAGAAACCAGCAAACCCTGCTTTGGCAAACTGTTCAAGAGCAATCGTTTCATCTGAAGAGCTGATCATGATCAGTTTTGTTTCAGCAATGGTTGGATCTTGTTTAATACCTCGGCCTAATTTTAAGCCATCCATAAGTGGCATTTGAAAATCTAATAGCGCTAATTGATAAGGCTGGTTGGCCAGGGCAGCTTGAGTAATTCGCTCTAACGCTTCGCGGGCTGAACTGGCTAGATCACATTGCATTCCCCACTTAACCAGTAAACGATCAAGAATATAGCGATTTACCTGGGTATCATCAACCACCAAAACTTTTATATCTGTGAGCGATACTTCGGGCACTGGTTGTTTATGTGCCTGTTCATCCGTATACAGTGGTAATACCACAGAAAATGTAGAGCCCACTCCAGGCTCACTAGACAACGAGATACGCCCTTCCATCAAAGCGACTAATTGTTGACAAATTGTCAGGCCTAAACCTAACCCCTGAAAAGCCCTAGTTACCGATGCATCACCTAATTCAAATGCATTAAATAAGCGCTCTTGCTCATCATCAGGGATACCCATACCCGTATCTGTGACATCAAGTAGTATATGAACTTGATCAGTTTCCTGCTGCTGTAAACTGATTTCTACCATTACATAGCCAGTTTCAGTAAATTTAGTGGCATTACCAATCAGGTGATAAAGAATCTGTCGTATTCTGCCAGGATCTCCTGAAAGTATTTCAGGAATCTCCTCTCCATATTGCATCACTAGATCAATGGACTTTTGTTGCGCCGCTCGTTGATAAAACTCAACCACTTCCTGAACCAGTGCTTTTAAATCAAAACTCACCCGTTCTAGCACTAACAGGCCAGCTTCCAATTTGGCATGATCTAACAAGTCATTTATGGTAAAGAGCAATATTTCACCTGAACGACGAATTTGTTCTACATAACTGAACTGCTCTCTATTTAATGAAGTCTCTTGTAGCAAACCTGTCAAACCAATTACTCCATTGAGAGGAGTACGAAGTTCATGACTTAATACTGCAAGAAAGTCTGCTGAATGAGGTTGTTGATAAGGGACTTTTTCAACCTCTAGCTGCTGATTTTCTGCTTGTTTAATTGTTTCAGAATTACCTTGTGTTTGCTCTGTGACTTTTTGAGAGATGTTTGTCGTTTTAGATAAATTGAATAAAATACCCAAAACAACAGTGCCATAAGCAAAGCTACTTAATAGCACAGCAGCTGTATAATAGATCAATTGTGGTTGAGTATAACCTAGCCCCCAATATACCAATGCCGCTAGCGTTAAAAATATATAACCACTTACGCTTGTGATAATGATGTCATTTTGTTCAGATTTTAATGCCAACAAAACCCATAATGCACCTGACATTGCAACAACACTTATACCTAACGTTAACAACGTTTTAAAGCCATCTTGCACTGTCAAAAATAAAAATAAACTCACTCCACCTGTAATAATTGCCAACATGCTTGCTACCACCCAGGCAGCTAAACGAGGAAATAAAACACTTAATTGCTTTTGATAAAATAAAGCCACTATAGAGGTAATTAAAATCAATACACTACTAATTACTTTGCTGTATAACACTGCATCTGCAATTCCTAATCGAGGAGGCATAGCAATAATGGCAGGCAGCTGAATAGCAGACAGTAGAATTACAATCTCTAGCGAACATCCTGCCCAAAAAGAAGTCAGTAGCAGTGAGATTAACGGGTTATGTTCTACCCCTTTCAAGCGTGGCCAAAAGATCAATATAGAAGTAAGTAGCAACCAACAAAGTAGTGAGTTTGAAAGGCAAAGCCAAAGTATTGGGTTATACTGCCAACTGGTATCAATAGGCTCTAGCCCTGGCAATTGCTGTGCAAGAAACCAAGGCATAGTGCCAGCAGTGCAAATAAATAGTAAGCTTAACCACTTAAATACAGCTGGTGTTTCTACTGAAGAAGCTGTGAGCGGTTGTTGCACATCCATTGTGTAAACCCCACATTGTGTAAACCCCAAAGTGTAAGCATTACCCTTTGCTTTGGCTTGAGACCATTCGCATTGGCTATAGGACGCCCATAATAATTGTAAAGTTCTTAATAAAAATATAGATGAATAACTATTGGCTTTCTTGTTTATTGCGAGAAGACTCTACTGGCATATCATATAACCAAGTACGCTTCGCCTTTTCTAGCACTCCAGACTTTGCCAAGGCTTTCATGCCTTTATCAAAAGCAGTTATTAACTCGTTGGCACGTGGGTTGTTTATTGCACTCACTACAAACTCATAAGTACTGTCAAATGCTGGCAACTTTCGGTATTGCGTTGACTTGTTAACTTTGTTTAAGGTGTAATCGAAAACTGGAAAGTAGCCTGCAAAACCATCAATTCGGTTGTTATCAAGCATTCTAAACCCCTGCAAGATATCATTGACAGGTATCTTTTTTACATTATTTAAGTCAGCCCACTGTTCTCCGTAACTCCAGCCTCTCATCAAACCAATCCGAAGTTTTTTTAACCCTTGCAACCCATTCCATTGAATACTACTGGTTTGATTTACATAAATTAGAAAATCAACTTTGTTAATCGACCTCTTGGAATACAATAAGTACTCACTTCTATCTTTAGTCCAACCTGCAGGAAATAGTAAATCAACTTTTTGTTTTTTTACTTCTTCTATGGCACGTACCCAAGGGTAAACTTTCAGATTGATGGTATAACCCTGCTGATGAAAACTACCACGAAACACATCCCAGCTATAACCCATAATACTATCGGAATCTAACCCAGGAGGAACAACCTCGTAATGAGCTGCACGCAAGTTTCGTTTAGCAATAATAAACGGAGGATAGCCTACTAATGTAGCTACGCTAAGTTGCTTTACACTTTGTGTTTGTGCTAACTGCTCTTGACTACTCGTTTGTTCTGTAATGCCAAAAAAAATCAGGCAAAAAGTAACTACGCACAAGGACGACCTAATCATACACTTACTACAAAAACTACAAAAAAATTCAATCAAAACAAATATTTAAATTACTGAATGACGTTACACACATATGTAACTAGCACTAAGTAAGTATATCCACCCAACAACCTAAAACTATAACCAAATTGTAGCATAACTATATGGGTGTACTTAACGTGCTTAACGAGCAACAAATATGTATTCTTCGGGAAAGTTACATAGCAAAACAAATGGTATAGTTAAAACATATCAGCTGTTACATTTTTGGATTGTTAATGGCATCATTCAATCGCACTGAGCTGCCATAAATAAGATACATAACAGGATGCGTATACTCTACGTTAATAGTAATATTACTATCATAATTATAGTCGGCTTAGGTTGTATACTATTTGTATTAGTTATGTTGTCTTGGGGTTAAATTATTTTTTACAAAAAAGGCTAGAGTAGCTCAGTGTTAACTATACTGATCTTTGCTTTGCTAGCTTGCCAACATTAAACATGGAGATGAATATGAAAAAACCAATCTTTAGCAGGAAGCTGTCTGCTTTGTTGGTACTTCCACTGATTTTAACTGGTTGTGCCACTCAAGGCCCTTGGTATGAAGACTGGCGCAATTGTGCTTATGTAGGAGCAACTACAGGCGCGGTAATTGGCTCATTTGAAGATTCTGAAGACGCCGCCATTGGTGCAGTAGGTGGTGCACTTATTGGAGGTATCACCTGTGCACTCATGAATCGAGACTCCGATAGCGATGGTGATGGAGTACTAAATAGCCGAGATAAATGTCCTGCAACGCCTAAAGGTGCTGCAGTTGATGTACATGGTTGTGCTTTAGATTCAGATAATGATGGCGTACCAGACTATCGAGATGAGTGTCCAAATACACCAGCGGGTGCCAAGGTAAATGCTCGCGGCTGCCTACTAGATTCGGATAATGATGGCGTTACAGATAATAAAGACCACTGTCCTAATACACCTCCTGGCGCCAAAGTAAACGCTTTAGGCTGTGTTGAAGCCCTAAAACTTGATGGTGTTGAGTTTGAGTTTAACTCTGACAATCTCACTTGGGCTGCTAAAGAGTATTTAAATACTGTAGCTGAAAAGCTCAAATTACATGCTGGCACTCGCCTTGAATTAGGTGGCCATACAGACAATATTGGTAGCAATAAATACAACAGAGACTTATCTCAAAGACGAGCAAACTCTGTTCGCAGTTATCTAGTTAGCCGCGGTATTAGGACAAGTGACTTAAGAGCAGTAGGCTATGGTGAGTCACGCCCTGTTGCCGATAACAACACCGACTCAGGTAGAGCTCGCAACCGTCGAGTAGAACTAAACGTTTTAGATTAACCCCATTAATCTAATAGTAAAGCCCGTCTGCTGACGGGCTTTCTGTTATCTATTGGTAAATATTTTCTCCATATCATAATCATTGGTTCTGATCTCTAACGCCTAAACCACTAAGCTGTACTAGGGCCTGTTAACACTATTTGAATCACCACTGCCAGAGGCTATTTTTTGTCCAGCAAGGCACTAGTAGTTTTTCCCCTTAAGCATTGGTGACCTTATTTTACTTGCACTACTAGGCAACGACCCACTAACACTTTATCCTTACGCTTTGTTTGACACCAGGTGATGGCTGATGAAGAAAAAAATATACATTGCCTATACAGGCGGCACTATTGGAATGCAACGCTCTGAAAAAGGCTATGTTCCAATGAGTGGGCTAGATGCACTTATCGCAAATAAAATTCCTGGTCATATGTCAGCCAACATGCCTGACTATGAATTACATGAATATGATCAGTTAATAGACAGTAGCAATATTATTCCTGAAAACTGGTTAACCATAGCAAAGGATATTGCAGACCGTTACAACGACTATGATGGCTTTATTATCCTCCATGGTACTGACACCATGGCTTATACAGCATCTGCATTATCATTTATGCTACAGGGAATTAATAAACCAGTGATTGTTACTGGCTCACAAATTCCGTTAAGTGAAATTCGTAATGATGCGCAGGACAATTTAGTGACAGCCATGATCCTGGCGAGTCATTACCAAATCCCTGAAGTATGTCTGTACTTTAATGGTCGATTATTACGCGGTAATCGTACCAGCAAGTTAAAAGCCACTGGTTTTGATGCTTTTGACACACCCAACTACCCCTGGTTAGGCCAAGTAGGTATCCACATTGAAATCAACCAGTCTGCTCTATTACCTCCCTCCAGTGCAGACCCGGTATTTATCTTGCCAGAAAGCTACCGTCAATGGCGTGTCATTCCGTTAGTACTTTACCCAGGTATGCCAGCAGAGCTTATTGATAAAGTTGCCGAGCTTGATACAAAAGGAATTATTCTCCAAACCTATGGAGTAGGCAATGCCCCTGACAATGATAAAGCACTACTTAAAGCACTAACAAAAGCGAATGAACGAGATATTGTGCTAGTTAATTTAACTCAGTGCATTCAGGGCCGAGTTGACCAATCCAGCTATGCTACTGGGTTTGCACTAGCCGATACAGGCATCATCGGTGGCTATGACATGACTTTAGAGGCAGCTTTTACCAAGTTACACTATTTATTAGCCCAAGACTTATCAGTGGAAGATATCCGTAAAAAAATGCAAGAAAGTCAATGCGGAGAACTTACCTGCTAAATTAAAAGCACCTCTAATAATATCAATAGTGGCAAATAATTATTAGAGGTGCCCATATGCTTAAGCTGGAGTCAAAATATCAAGATATTTCGAAAAACACCAAACCACTTAAGAAAAATAAGAAAAAATTAAGATAATTTAATCGAGGCGTAAAACACTTACTACTTGATGGTACCTATCATAAGCCTTTGAATAAGAAGAATAGCTCAAACCCAATAATATGAGTGATAAGTTTGTGAAAGCAATTATATCTTAATGGATTTTATTAGTAGTTCAATACATAAAAATAGTAGTTAAATACATAAAAAGTTCAGCGCTCAAACTTTAGAATATGTCCTTTGAATTTTTGGTCAAGGTAATCTGTATAATCTGGTTTATGCTGAGTACAAGTATAACCGAAATCAATCATACGTAAACTAAGCTTGTTTTTACGCCCTCGTCCTGGGTCGACTAATATTACTTCGCATACAGGCTTGGAATGCTCCTGAATAAAAGTAGATAGCAACTCTATATGCTCATCTTCATACAAAAGATCACTACCAATTATTAAGTCAAATAGCCCAAGCTGATCATTTTTATCTGCCCAGCCTACTCGTTCGAAGGCAATAGGAGAACCTTCATTAAGAAGAGTATTTCTTTTTAAAAAATTCTCTGCTTCTGGATGGTAATCTGTTGCAGTAATATCAGCACATTTTTTATTTAGAAGTAGGCTTGATAATGCAATGCCGCAACCAACTTCTAATATTCGCTTATTTTCAGTTTCATAACCATCCATAAAATGAGCAAGCACCATACTTGACGGCCAAATTACGCCAAAAATAGGCCAAGAGGCCGACGAGATACCAAGCTCTTCAGCAATACCATTAGGGTCATCAAATTGCTGTTTATCGCGTAAAGTACATAGATGAATATCTGTTTTTCCAAACTCTAGGGTTTGGTAGCACAAGCGGAGTGTAGTCATTAATTTACCTAAATATTGCTAGCGCTAAGTCAGCTATCTAGGATATATGACAAAACGGGGGGTGTTTCATGATAGTAGCGCGGCCCATGCTGTAAAAGCAAGGCATTTAAAGGTATATACTCACAACGAAGGAGATATTCACTAAGATGAAGTTTGTTTATCGTTACTTGCTTGCTCCACCCTAAGTGAGCTAAGCGTTTAAAGTAAGACAAGGGAAAACTGTTAGAAGAAATTAGCTTTAGATTATATAGCTATTGTGCTTGACTTTTGAGGCTTGAAAGCACAGCAGCGTCACAACTGCACTTTCGCAACTCCTACTACCTCATCAGCTCAAGCTGTTTTAGTAATTGCGAGGAGTCGCTGGCTCTGGTTTAGGCTTGGGCTTAGGAAAGTGCCCGCGGATAGGTTGAGGTGATGTATATATTGTTTTCATTTTGAATCCTTTTTTAGGAATAAGGTGACCTAAGAATAGCTTTTTCTGTTAAGTAAGTATGGACATGAGTCACCAATATACCATATGACTACAAAAAACCGACAAAAGATGATATTTCCTTAACCTTGATAAGCGTAACTAGCCTGTCACCAATCAAGCTCGCTAATTTTTTCTCGTTTAACTCTCTTTTTACTACTACAGTTTATAACCACTTTGCCAGTAAAGAAGAACTGTTCTCAACAAGGCAAGGGTTGTGGACTACATGTTATAGAGAGCAACATGGCTGGCTGGTTTTGTTGGGCAATCTTTTATAGGGATTGTCCTGAAAATATAATTTGCAAGCCTTTTTCACTCATTTTAAGTGTATGCTGGTGATCCCAATTAACCCTGCTTACAATTTTATCAATTGCGGGCTCCACCTGGCCAGACTGTTCAAAACTTAAGTCTAATTTGCAACTATTAGTTCTGCAGTCAATATTATTGAGAGAAGCACCCTCAATCTCCCCCACAGATATTGCTTGTCGAATAGAATAAATAGTTTCAGTAGCCCATGTATCATCAACTGGTTGAGCAAAATGCTGTTGCTCTGCTAAAAGCATTGGATCAACATCCACATTCTCACTTTCACTCATTCCATTAATAGAAGGTGTTTCAGCTATTTCAACAGCTGGATGAAATTTGTTAATTTGTTCTGATAGTTTCTGAATATCCTGCAATATTAACTCATAAGGACTTGCAGTTAACACTATATTTTTGTCATGATTCATCGTTGACTGCTTTAACTGTAACGATTTTGTTAGTTTATTTAGTTGTTTTTTTAAGCTTAGTAAATCAACTTTAACATCACTAAGAATAAGATTGTTAGTATCATGATTGTTTTTTTGCGCTTTTTTAGTTTCTTCTTGAAAGTAGAACAACAGAAGATTAACGAATAATGAGACAATAATTATTAACAAAAAAACAAAAAAATAATGTCTAGCAATTAACCTTTCCATGTTTTATACCTAATAACATACAGCTAATACCTACCAACATAACACAGGCATTAGCTAATTTAACTATTAAATTTATGAACTTTTAATACTAAACTTATAGTTCATTTGCTGAGTATGAATATAGTTTAGAAGATGGAGGTAATTTACACTTCATATGCATAGTATATTTTGACCCACCTTGGTTTAAGTTTGGAAAGTCAAGCTGCTGCATTGCAGTTGACGAGCCAGAAGAGCGCTTAACACTTCCACCAGCGACATTTCCAGTATCATAAACACGGTAGAAGGCACACTCTACATCTAGTGATGCATTCTGATCTTTTACTCTTACATAACCGGCAGACGCCTGATTATTAGCTGTAGTATCGTCTCTGACTAATGGACACTCAAGATAAAGCCACTTTGAGGATGATGTGTTCTGCACATAACCAAAAGGATGACTATATCTGTACTCTGATGAATACGTACTACTAGAGGTTATTGGTACACAATGTGTGCCTTGATAGTTTTTTATATCAGCAGCATAGCTAGAAACAGTCATAACACTAGACATTAGTACACCAAATACTGTTAAGGTTTTACTTTTCATCATTGAACTCTCCATGTTTATAATTAAAAATCAATTCACCTACTTACCTTGTAAATGCACGGTTTATCTTATTTTTTATCATTATTTACAATATAAGTACCAACTAAATCAATTTATGACACTTCATTGTTTTTAAACACAAGGAAAAATAATAATATTTTTTAGGAATCTAAAGATAGAAGAGTCTTTTTAAGCTGACAAAGAGTTTTCAGGAATAAGTTACTTCCTACTTATATAAAAATAAAAAGTTATATTTTTATATACAAGTCGCATTAAGCCCTACTTAGGAATGGAGACAAGGCTTTGTAAAACAATTTACAAATATTACGACGATAAATTTGTACTAAAGAAAAGCAAGTTAATACTAAGTAATCATATCATAAGCTAAAGATTAACATTTCATTTTTAGCTATAGAGAGTACTACAAAAATCACCACTATCGACTGCATTTTAGTAACCACTCACCAAAACATACTCTTTAATAAGTCATTCTACAAGCTAACAATTTGACACCAAATGCTTGTAAGTTTTTCAAGACTGGCAAACAATTCAACTCAGCGACAGAACCCTTCAGTCAAATATAACCAAATATTACTCTTAACTATTTAAAACTAACAAATACAACAGCCACATAGTAAGTAAGTTATTTTACACACGCACCCACTCTCAGTTTTTAAAAATCAAATTATTTCCAGCTCTATACAACAGCATTAAAATAACATTACAATACCATCTTGTTTACCAAACTCAGTTATAAAAGTAAGTAATCACAATAGATTCGAATTGAAGATAAATCTTTAAAATACTAAGCATTATTTGTAACTGGTTAAGGATTATTTATTTGCCTTAGTTAGGAGTTTAAACTTTGGAGGCACAAGAAAATATTTTCACCCCACTTCTTAATGATCAGTTATCAAAAATTAAGGTTCTGTCTTATAAAGAATTGCTCGAAAATAAGTCATTTAGTGGCCTAGGTCTACATCACAGGAAAGTTACTGGGGTAACATACCCTAAAAATAGCACCGAAGTACAACATATCATATCTACTGCAGCCGAAAATAAAACCCCTATATATCCAGTTTCATGTGGTAGAAATTGGGGATATGGAAAGAGCTGCCCTCCAAAAACAGGCTGTATCGTTCTAGATATGCATAAAATGAATCGCATTAGTGATTTTGATCCAGTATTAGGAAGTGTAGAAATTGAACCCGGTGTAACACAAGGACAACTTGCTAACTTCTTAAAAAACACAGATTGGATGATGGATTGTACAGGAGCAGGACCAAACACTAGTATTATTGGTAATATATTAGAAAGGGGGTTTGGACACTCTCCACTAGGTTATCGTGTACGCCATTTTGCTGTCACTGAGTTAATACTATCTAACGGCAGTGTTTATAATCTATCATCACCCGGTCAATATGTTGGCCGTATAGGATTAAGCGCTGGAATTCACGAGATATTCACCCAAAATAATATAGGTGTTGTTACCAAAATACGGCTTGAACTAAACCCTCGTCCTGAGTGTAGCTTACGCTGTATTATTAAACTTAAAGATCACTCTGCAATTAGTGAATATATTAATGCAATGCGAGAGCTTAAATCCGAAGGGACTGTTGATGCATTGCCGCATATAGGCAACCATTATCGTATGCTTGGTATGTTTTCTCAGTTTGACTTTGCCAACTGGGATACTAAAACAGGCAGCAATCAATACGATATCAATAATTTGCTGAACAAGTTCAACATATCACCTTGGATGGCCACATTTTCTATCTTTGGTAATACCTCTGTTGCCAAAGCAAAAGCCAAAAGAGTTAGGCAAAGGCTAAATAAAATAGCAGCTGTATATACGATTCCCTATAGTCTATTCCAAAAGGTTCAATCTTTAGCCAACTGGCTATCAAGCAATGCCAGTTGGATTCCTAAAATAGACACTGCAAATAATAAAATTACTGAAATATCAAAAGCAATGGGAATTTTTGAAGGTATTCCAGATAATGTCGCATTAAAAGGCTGTTATTGGAGACATAGAAATAGCAAACCTCAACAAGAGCTAGACCCTATTGATAATGGATGTGGTTTTTTCTGGCTTGCTCCCTCTCTACCAATGATTGGAAAAGATGTCGAAAAGTGCTTATCAATAACAGAGTATGAATTCAAACAAGCGGGGTTTGAAATGGCTGTGACATTAACCGCTGTTACATCAAGACTATGTCAAGCCATTATCAGCTTGTATTATGATACATCCAATTACGATGAAACGAAGTTAGCTCACGAAACCATAAAAAAATTAAGAAAAAAATATGTTGAGCTTGGCTGGATGCCTTACAGAAGAGCTGTTGATGAAATGCCTCTTAACGATGGACTAGAACAAGATGCCCTTTCTTTAAGAAAGATAATTAAACAGGCTATGGACCCTAAAAATACTATAGCGCCTGGACGTTATGAGTGTTAGGTTGTAAAAATGAAATTAACTTCAACAAAAGTAATTAAAGACAAACAAGATCTGCAAGAATTCAAATCCAGATATCACTATATTTCTGGAAATCATGTTGACAGAAAATATCTTGAAACCGCCTCAATTGTTCGCGGTATTTACAATAAAAACTCTGAACTAATTGGTGGTTATGTATTAAACTCAAACATTCCACATCGCTATCTCTCTGATATCCCCAAAGAAGCCATATTACAAAGCAGTACCCCATCACAAGATGATTTAGTGGAAGGTTGTTGTATATGGATGAGCAATGAACTTAGCTCATTTAAACGAGGCTGGGTTTATCTGATGACATTTTATGATTATTTGTCTTTAGGCAAACGTTATATGCTCGGTGCATCTATCGAACCAAAAGTAGCAAAATTGCAAAGGTTAGTTTTTCCAAATGTATTATATGAGGGCCCCCTTGCACATGCACCTTGGTGTTGTATGTATTATGGAACTCGTCGTCATATGGCAAAGCTGATATTAGTTATTATCTACAAATACTGGGTATCAAGCTTTATCAAACACAGAATAAAAGCTTTCAAAAGCCTTTTTACTTTACAAAGTAAAGCTTAATGATCCACACACTAAAGTAGGGAAATATAGAGTGATAGGGTGTTTTGGAGCTGCTGTCGGGTTGAGCTTGCTACTCAAAGCAAACGACAGCAACTTTAATACATAAAAAGGCGCCTCTAAAGCTCATTCCCTGACGCTTTACCCTCATAAAAGCACTTTGCATTAAATAGAGTAGTATTGGCTATTGAGCTAAGTGCATCTTTTGTGAAAAATCCTTGATGTCCTGTAATCAGCACATTAGGGAATGTTAACAGCCTACCTAAAACATCATCAAGCAGTAGCTCATTAGAGTGGTCATCATAAAGCATTGGCTTTTCATTCTCGTAAACATCAAGCCCTAGATTGCTAATTTTTCCAGATTTTAAGCCTTCAATAACTGCTTCAGTATCAATTAAACCACCTCTACTGGTATTAATTAACATTACTCTTTCTTTCATTATGTTAATAGCTTGCTCATCGATAATATGATAATTATCCTCCGTCATAGGACAATGTAGTGTAATGACATCAGACTCAGCCAGTAGCTTAGAAAGGCCTACATAATTAACGCCCAAATCGATACAAGTATTATTTTCTATAATGTCATGGGCAAGTATTTTACAGCCCATTCCATTTAAAATTTTTACTACAGCTGTTCCAATTCTACCTGTACCAATCACACCAACTGTGCAGTTATGAAAATCAAAACCAATAAACCCATTTAAAGCGAAATTATTTTCTTTCACTCGGTTATAGGCTCGATGTATTTTACGATTTAATGTTAACATTAAACCTACTGTGTATTCTGCAACAGACTCTGGTGAATACGCAGGCACATTCGCAACAGTAATGCCATATTGCTTAGCAGCACTCATATCAACATTATTGTAACCAGCAGAACGTAAAGCAATGAGCCGAGTACCTCCTTTTGCAAGCTGTTCTATGACCTCCCTATCAATTACATCATTAACAAATGCACAAACTGCTGGATAATTTTCAGCCAACTTTGCTGTTTCAGATGTTAAACGAGGCTCGAAATAACTAATAGACAAACCAAACTGCCCATTGGCTTCAGCAAAAAATGCCTTATCATAACTATGGGTGTTAAATACTGCTAACTTCATTAGCATACTACGTCCTCACCTATTGCTCTTGCTTTCATGATAAATCAACAGACCAATATTTAGTTGATTTGCAGCAGTATAGTCTCGATAAGACTTAACGCCTAGCGCCTGCTAACTCAATAAAACTACCAGAACAATAAGAGGCCTCTTCAGATAACAACCACATAATTGCATTGGCTACTTCTTCAGCAGTACCACCTCGTTTCATCGGAATAGCTTCTTTTAGTCGGTCAACACGACCCGGTTCACCACCACTGGCATGGATATCGGTATAAATCATTCCTGGTCTAACAGCATTCACTCTTATCCCTTCAGCAGCGACCTCCTTAGCCAAACCTATTGTCAGGCTATCAATAGCCCCTTTAGAAGCAGCATAATCCACATACTCATTAGGCCCACCAATAAATGAAGCGGTCGAGGATACATTCACTATTGCCCCACCCTGCCCCCCATGCTGAGTAGACATTCTCAGGATCGCTTCACGAGCACAAAGCATACTGCCAATAACATTAATATTAAAAATACGTTGCCAGCGCTCAACCGACATATTTTCAAATTTAGTTTGTTGATCAAGTACACCCGCATTATTGACTAAACCGGTAATCGGCCCTAATTCACTTTCTGTAACTGCAAATAATCGCTTAACATCTGCTTCCTTGCTCACATCAGCAGCAACGGCAACAGCCTTACTACCCGCCGCCTGAATTGTGCTGACTACTTTTTCAGCAGCAGCTTTATCATTTTGATAATTAACACAAACAGCGTAATTTTGCTTCGCAGCCAACAATGCACTAGCTGCACCAATACCACGACTTGCTCCAGTAATAATAATTACCTTTTCCATTGGTATTCCCCAGGTTATAATTTAACTATTGTAAATAGTAACGAGTTTGCTTAGTTAGGTAAATAACGTTTACCTATAGCAGGGTAGGTTTTAAAAACAAATGCAGCTATTTTTATTTATCTTAGGTATTTTATGCTTACCCTTAATGCTGGTGGCATTAGCAAATAAGAGACTAGCAACAGGTGCTACTCTTTTAGTTGTATTTTTTGCGCTTATTATGTCTGGGCTAAATAGCTCGTATGCTTTTCTTAATGGCTTATTTTTTATCCCTTTAGTTATATTAATTGGATACCGATGTTTAGAAGCCTTTGTCGGGCTATCTATAGTAACTAAAAAAATTTTAAGCGTATGGACCGACCCTGAAAATAAAGTAGATTCAATAGTCAATAAAAAAACCCTTAAATTAATTTTCGGCCCTATCCTTATTTTTATTATAGTGGCCATTACAGCTGCAGCTATTCTACTGCTCAACCCAAAGCTAGCTGAGCTTTTCATCTAGCAAAAATGAAAAGCCTAACTATCTACATGCAGACTATCTCCAAAAGCTACATGACGTATACATCAAACCGTTTCGAGAGAAACTAGAAGAGTTATTAGCACACAAGAAATAAAAACATTCGCGCCAGTGGTTTCCTTAATCAAATTTACTTTTTATATAGACCTCTTCGAGAGTTTTCAAAATAGGTATTATATTTACCACTAGCTTTCAACTTTTTAAGACCAGCATTGAACAACTTTATTAAGTTTTCATTCTGCTTGATTTTTTTACTTAAAATTAAGTGATAGGTTGTAGTATTATATGGCCGAGGGTGATGTGTCACTTTATTTACTTCATCGTCAGAATAATTACTATATAAAATAGCATAGCCTGCATCTAAATCAGATGGCAATATATCAACCCTTTTATTCAATAACATTTTAAATATGGCTATTTCGGAATATGCTCTTTCAATTTTTATATCATTGATTGATTCAAACTGATATTTATAACCAATCACACCACCCACTTTTAAATTGATAAAGTCTGAGTATTCTTTCCAATCAAAAGACGTAGACTTCAGGTGAAATATAACTGATTTCCCATGAACAATAATATCACTAAAGAAAAAGTCTTTTTCACGTTCAGAGTCAGGACTCCAGATAAGGGAACCATCAAATCGCCCTTCTTTTGCTTCAATATAAGCCCTTTTCCACGGCATAAAAACATACTCTACCTTTACATTTTCATTAGCAAATGCTTCTGTCACTATATGAGAAGCAACACCAAAGTGTTTAAGGTTTGCAGATTGAAAAGGAAGCCATTCACCATTGGTTAAACGAACCGTTAGTTGACTGGCTGCATATACGAAGTTAATAGATAGAAAGCTAATTAATAAATAAAAATACAGCTGCATATCGGCAGTCCTATACAAACTGCGTGCTAACTATAGTATAGCCATGGCTACTCCTTATTTACTATTTTGTACTACAGAGCCACCTCGCCTTAATAGTAAGGCGAGGTGGCTTAATAGAGATGAATATCGTTAGAATTGCTCAACCACAGTGAAATCATCCTCAACTAGCAGCCATTGATCATTTTCCTGTCGCTGCCATAACTCTTTACTGATATAACCACGACCTACATTCATTTGCCAATTTGCTGACAAAACAGCATTATTCTCATCCAATACTTCAATATTGATATCTTTATAGATTAAATCAGCAGCCCCAGTAGACTGAATAAATTGTTGCCAAAATGCCAGAATTGATTCACGCCCGACAAATTGACCGACAGGCCTTGCATCCATTACGGCATCAACTATATAGCCTTCTGAACAACCTTTGGCATCTCCTTTATTAAAGGTTTCAATCCATTGCTTACTCGTAGCTAATACTTGCTCTTCAATTGACTTAACATGACTCATCTGCTTGCTCCGTATTCACCTGTTAACTTGAGTACCATCATATTAGTATTTATTATGTTGATAATTAGCTTTTTTATAAAAAGTTTGGTTAAGATTATTGAACAATAGCTAGTGAGCAAGTTTCATGAAAAATATTTACCGCATGTTAGTGTTTGCAGAAGTTGTTCAAACTGGCTCATTTACCCGTGCAGCAGAAAGCCTGGGGCATACCCGCTCAGGGGTTAGCCAGCATATCAGTCTGTTAGAAGATGAGTTAGGGGTTAGACTGATGAACCGCTCTACTCGCCGGATCAGCTTAACCGAAGAAGGCCGGGTTTTTGCCCGCCGCTGCCAATCAATTAAGGCGTTAGTCAATATATCCTTCGAGGAGATACAGTCCCAAGCCAGCAGCCCAGAAGGCCCGTTAGTTATTACCGCCCCCCATGCTTTTGAAAACCAGTTAGTACTACCAACACTTACCCAGCTCTATAAGTTATTCCCTAAAATTGAGCCAAAATTAATGATTAATGACCAACGCTTAGACTTACTTAGCCATAAAATTGATATAGCCATTAGCGTAGGCACATTACCTGACAGCAACTACAAAGCTAGAAAATTAGGTGAATTAACCGAAATTTTCTGTGTAGCCCCAGCCAAGTTGGAACAATTAGGTAAGATTAACCAACCAGAACAGCTGGCCGCCCTGCCTCATATAGCAACCAGTTGGCAGGAAAAACGCAAACAGCAAACGCTTTTATGGAATGGTGAAAAAATTAAGTTAAAACTACAACATCGCTTTAGGGTTAATACCTTGCCATCAGCTGTCAATATAGCTGAGCAAGCATTAGGCATTGCCTTACTACCTGATATATATGCCAAAGACTTCATTAAGCAAGGTAAACTAGTTCAAGTCTTTCCCTATGTAAGCACCGAACCAAGAGAAGTTTATTGTGTTCATCCTTACAGCCAGCAGGTGCCGCTTAAGGTACGCACATATATCAATTTGCTTATAGATAGGATGAACATCGACAGAAATTCTTAAGCAAGAATTTGCTTTTTTTATTTCTAAAGATAATTTATTCAACAAAAAAATTATAATCGTAGCGAAGGATCATTTACAACTAAAAAATAAATCACTATTAATGTATAAAACTAAACTTATCAGCTGTATATTGGCATATTAGTTTATTGTTAGAAATTATAAACAACTGATAGCTCCATTATCAGCTGTTCTTTTAGCTTAATAATAGATTACTTCTTTACCGGCATCCGGCTCGCTTTTAAGCTATCTTTTATTGCCTTCAGGTGTTTTTGAAAATCTACCCCACGTTTCAAAGTAACACCTGTTGCTAATACATCCAGTACGGTTAAGTGCACCATCCGCGATGCCATGGGCATATACACGTCAGTATCTTCCTGGGTGGTTACTCCAATTGTCAGGGTACATTCTTCTGCCAGATAAGAGTCTGGAGCAGTAATACCTATCACGGTAGCGCCAGCTTCACGGCCTATTTTGGCAACTTCGACTAACTCTTTTGTACGACCAGTGTAGGATATAATGACTATAACATCGCCCGTTCTGGCAACTGATGCCACCATTCGCTGCATTAAAAAGTCATCATAAGCCATTACAGGGATATTAAAGCGGAAAAACTTGTGCTGGGCATCCATTGCTACCGGGCCAGAGGCACCTACCCCAAAAAAGCTAATTTGTTTTGCCTGAATCAGATAATCAACTGCCTTAGTGATTTCATTAGCATCAATACTTTGTCTGGCTGCATCCAGGCTGGCGATGCTGAAAGAAAAAATCTTGTCTGTGTACTCTTGAGCAGTATCATCTTGCTCCACATTACGACTGACATATGGGGTACCACTAGCCAGGCTTTGGGCTAGCTGCAACTTGAAATCTGGATAGCCTTTCGCATCAAAACTACGGCAAAACCGGTTAACAGTAGGTTCACTTACCCCTGCTTCTTGAGCTAATGCAGCGATGCTGTAGCGCGTAGCAGAGTTCGGGTCTTTCAAAATAACATCAGCTACTTTGCGCTCTGAACGGTTTAACGTATCTAAGCTGGTTTTAATACGTTCAATTAAATTTATAGGTCGATTCATAAAGCAATCAGAAGACCGGTTAAGTAACAGATATGCCTTCAGGGCAGTCGCTGCCGCTAAAAGCGATGTTCTTTGGCTATACAAATCAGTACTTTACCAAGCACAGAGAATAGGCCACCCCAGACATATGAGAAAGTATGCGGTAACTCAGGGTGTCCCCCTTTAGGATGACTATACTGAGTCTAAAAACGCGGCTTATCATAACTTGGCTTACATAGTCCTACCAGTATTTAAATGGTCCAAACTTATAACATCATACTACTTACTCTACTGATATGTAGTAAATTTAACAAACAAAATTGCAATATCAAGGTTTTAGCCCTATCATCAGGCTAAAAAAGTAATTAGATAACTACAAATTGATCGATACTATGAAAGCTGGTTGTCAGTATGAACCCCAATCAAGACAAAGTTTGTGACTTAGCCATATTTGGTGCTCAAGGAGACCTGGCACTCCGAAAGCTATTTCCTTCTCTGTTTCAGCTGGATAAAGCAGAACTGCTGGATGCAGAAACACGCGTGATCGGGCTGGCTCGCGATAATGTCGACCAACCTGGCTTTAAAGAAAATGTTACAGAACACCTGAAAAAATATATTCCAGCAGACGAGCTTGATAATGAAGTACTACAACGCTTTTGTAGTCGACTTCAATATATCAAGCTGGATTTTGCCACAGAAGAAGGCTATGACCAGCTGGTTGCCACCCGTGCAAAGGTGAAGCACCGCTTGATATGTTATTTTGCAACACCAGCCTCTGTTTATGGCCCCATTTGTGAAAACTTGTCCAAGCACCAGCTAATAAACGGCGAAACTCGTGTAGTACTAGAAAAACCCATTGGTTACGACCTGGCATCATCTTGTGAAATTAATGATCAGGTGGCCAAGTATTTCGATGAGTGCCAAATCTATCGTATTGACCACTATTTAGGGAAAGAGACTGTACAAAACCTTATCGCTTTAAGGTTTGCCAATAATTTGTTTGGCTCACAGTGGGATTTAAACCATATCGATCACATTGAGATCACCGTAGCCGAAAAAGTGGGTATTGAAGGCCGCTGGGGCTATTTTGACAAAGCAGGACAACTGCGAGATATGGTCCAAAATCACCTTCTACAATTACTCTGCTTAATTGCAATGGACCCCCCCAGTGATTTATCGGCTGATAGTATTCGCGATGAAAAAGTAAAAGTGCTCAAGGCACTACAACCCATTACGCCAGAGCTATTGACGACTCATGTAGTACGCGGCCAATACGGCGCTGGCACTATTGATGGCAAGCCAGTACCTGGCTATTTAGAAGAAGAGAATGCCAAATCCAGTAGCAGTACAGAGTCGTTTGTTTCACTAAAAGTAATGATCAATAACTGGCGTTGGGCCAATGTTCCCTTTTACCTTAGAACAGGTAAACGGATGCCTGAAAAGCTGTCGCAAATTATCATCCACTTTAAACAACAACCTCATTATATTTTTGCTCCAGAACAGCGGAGCATTGCCAGCAATAAATTAATTATCCGCCTCCAGCCTGACGAAGGTATTTCACTACAAGTGATGACTAAAGACCAAGGCTTGGATAAAGGTATGCGGTTAAGAGCTGGGCCTTTGCAATTAAGTTTTTCCGACACTTTCCACACCGACCGAATCCCTGATGCTTACGAGCGTCTACTGTTAGAGCTAATGAAAGGTAATCAATATTTGTTTGTCCGGCGTGATGAAGTGGAATACGCCTGGCGTTGGTGTGATCGAATTATTCAGGGCTGGGAAGACCAAAATACCCGCCCACAAAAATATCCTGCAGGCTCCTGGGGGCCGGTTTCTTCAATTGCAATGATTACTCGAGACGGGAGATCCTGGTATGAAGACTCAGCTTAATCAGCTAGAAGCTCTGTTAAATAACAAACTGGCTAATTTTGATAATGCTGAGCAGCTAACAACTGCCCTAGCCACGGATATTACCAAACAATTAACCAAATCCATTGCCGAAAAAGGACTGGCCACTCTGGTTTTATCGGGAGGACGCACTCCTATTCCATTATTTAAGCAATTGGCCAACACAGACATTGAATGGGAAAAAGTTTATATCACGTTAGCCGACGAGCGCTGGGTAAGTCCTGATGATGAAGCGAGTAATGAGCGATTAATTCGCCAACACCTGTTACAACACCAAGCATCCAAAGCTAATTTTACCGGTTTAAAAAATCACCATGATTTAGCTACTGCTGGCGAAACTGAATGCAACAACTTAATAGGCAAATTACCTTACCCATTTGATGTGGTAGTGCTGGGAATGGGCAATGATGGGCATACTGCTTCTTTATTTCCAGAATCTACACGCCTGGCAGAGGGGTTAGATCCTAGCAACCCTAACCACTGTCTTGCTATTACCCCAATGCACGCTCTCCATGAGCGAATGAGTTTAACCTTTGCCTCATTAAAACAAGCCAAACAGATTATTTTACATCTTTGCGGAACAGATAAATTAAATACCTTACAAACTGCCTGTGAGGATGGGCCCATAGAAGACATGCCAATCAGAGCATTTCTCCGCAGCCAGTTGCCATTGACAGTCTATTGGAGTCCATAGTTAGGGATTAAAGGTTTTAAGAATTATGACAACACAACTGCCAACGTCCATCACCAGCCAAATTGACCACATTTGTAGTCAGTCTCTGATAATGCCTGTTATTACGATTAATACCGCTGAACAGGCATTACCTTTAGCAGAGGCATTATTAGCAGGCGGCATCAACGTATTAGAAATCACCTTACGTTCTGAATATGGCTTAACCGCCATTGCTGAGTTAAGAAAAAAACTACCAGAAGCCTGGATTGGAGCCGGCACAGTTACCAATCGCGAGTTATTAAAGCAAGCTCAAGAAGCAGGTGCACAATTTATAGTAACGCCAGGCAGCACTGATGATTTATTAGCAGCCGGCGTAACAGCCAATATTCCACTATTACCAGGCGTTGCTACTGGCTCCGAATTAATGATGGGGCTGGAAAAAGGCTATCAACGGTTTAAATTCTTTCCTGCCTCCATAAATGGAGGAACAGCAGCATTAAAAGCATTTTCAGGCCCATTTGGCCAGGCAAAATTCTGCCCTACCGGCGGAATTAATTTAGACAATGCAGCTGAATACCTAGCCTTAAATAATGTAATGTGTATAGGCGGCAGTTGGGTAGTGCCTAAAGATGCTGTAGAAAATGGTGACTGGAAAAAGATCACTACTATTACCAAAGAAAGTATTGAGCGGTTGAGTTAACAATATAGTGGTCCCCAAAAATGAGACAGTGGTTTAAGATAAAACTAATGTTGAAAAAGGGGAACCAATGGCTCGTAAAAATTTTTCTGCTGATTTCAAAGCTAAAGTGGCTCTGGAAGCGATTAAAGGTCATTTAACCGTTAATGAAATCACTGCAGAGTATGGTGTCCATCCATCTCAAATCAATAGCTGGAAAAAACAGTTACTAGAAGCCTCTTCTGATGTATTTAGTCGCAAGAAGCAGCGTCAAAGCCAGGACCTTCAAACAGAAAAAGACCAACTCTATCAGCAGATAGGTCAACTGCAGGTTGAAGTCAATTGGTTTAAAAAAAAGCTAGGGCATTGAGTTTAACGGTAATGCATAAGCAAGCGATGATAGACCCTGGATATAAGGGGTTGAGCATTAAGCGTCAATGTGAACTCATTGAACTACCCAGAGCAAGTTACTATCGTTCCCCAGCACCTGAAAGTGATGAGAACCAGCAGTTAATGCGACGAATGGATGAGCTTTATACCGATTATCCTTTCTTCGGCAGTCGGCAAATGCGAAATAAACTACGTCGAGAGGGGTACAACGTTAATCGTAAGCGAATTCAACGCTTGATGAGGTTAATGGGGCTAGTGTCCGTTGCACCTAAACCACACACCAGCCAAGCCAATAAGGAGCACTTAATTTATCCTTACCTACTAGGAAATGTGTTGATTGAGCGGCCTAACCAAGTCTGGTGTACAGACATCACGTATATCAGGCTAGCACATGGTTTTGTGTATTTAGTCGCCGTGATGGACTGGTATAGCCGTCAAGTACTGTCTTGGGAGGTGTCAGTAACGATGGACGATAGCTTTTGCGTTAATGCCCTGGAAAGAGCGTTGAGGCTTTATGGCAAGCCAGAAATATTTAATACTGATCAAGGGGCACAATTTACTGGTCGTGCCTTTACAGGGGTATTGAAGCGAGAAGGTGTTGCTATCAGCATGGATGGAAAAGGCAGAGCCATGGATAACATTATGGTGGAACGGCTCTGGCGTAGCGTGAAATATGAGGAAATTTACTTGAAAGATTACACGTCTGTTGATCAGCTCAGGCAATCATTAAAGCGTTACTTTCAGTTTTATAATTATGAAAGGCCACATCAGTCATTTAATGGGCAAACACCTGCAGAGGTATATAATGGTGAGAGACTAAATAAAATAGCAGTATAATATCTAAAAATTCAGATTTGCTGTCTCGCTTAAGGGGTCCACATTACAATACAGCTAGTGAGGCACTTACAATAGCAATTACTAAAGGGAGTAATGACTCCCTTTACATTTGGACATTATATTGCTCCCCACCCCGCAAAAGTAATCATTAGCTCACAAGAATAATAACAATTTCAAACCGATACAAACATAATACCAAAATAGCGTTTGATAAACATAAGCAGTCATTTTTAATTAATAAGGTAGATACAAGAGCCATAAAGGCACTTCTTGACTTATATCAACCATTTCTTTTTATTATAATCAGAAGATTAATTTAGGGCTTCCATTACTCTAATTGTCAAGTAATATAAGAACACTTTTATGATCAATAACCAACCATTTTAAAGGAGTAACCTATGTTAGCTCGGATGGCACTAGCTTTTATTATATGGGCATTAACTGTCACCGCCATCAACTTACAAGCAGCTGAAACTAGCAGCTACCATATCGAGCAAACATGCAACAATTAACAACAAGGAAAGGTAAGTAAAAATCTATAAGTCACCAACACCATTTAATTCTAGAAATTCCTTGTGGCTGCTGATTCAAACAACTACAAGGAGCTTTATATTCTCTTCGCGCCTTCGCTGTGAATCCATACCACTTTTTCTTTACACCTAAAAATGATTCAAAAATGGCATATATAGCGTTTACTGCTTGCTAAATATTGCATTACTTCTTGATAGGCAGTTTTTACTCTTATATGCAAATATTCAGTGCATGAAGACTAATGAATTCATATAAAAATAGAACAAATCATTATATAGATTTTTTTATTTGTTATGGCAATAATTTGCTAAAATAAACTAGTAAATCTGTAAAATTATCATACTATTAATTAAGAATTAATACACAAACTTGCTTTTGGTACAACTTTTAATGCTTCAAAGCAACACCAATAGTTTAAAAATCAAGCCTTTACCTGACCCTATTAAGTCAAAGAACTTACTAGTTGAAAGACTTCAAACCAATTCTTCTCCTCTATCATATCGCCTTGATATTTTACTCACTGTATTTGGGTTTCTACCTCCAAATAACAAGTTGAATGAGGTGGAAGCGTTAAAACAGCTAAATACAGATTCGGATATAGGACACTACTTATTAGATAAAAAACTTATTACAAATAGAGAATTTCAACGTATTTTTGCTTACAAACTAGACATTCCTTTTGTATCACTTGTAGACTTAGATTTTGACTTAGACATTATTAACCTTTTATCCGAAGAAGTAGCTAGAGAGTACTCTATTATTCCAATATCAAACCTTGGAGAGAAGTTAATTGTAGCAATGGAACTTCCCATTCAAGATCAAACTATAAAGTATTTAAGTTTTTTAACCAGCTTGGTTATTGAACCAGTAATTGCAGAGAAAAAAGATATTGAATTTGCAATAGCAAGATTATATGGAGCTAATAGTGAGCTTGAAGCATTAGAAGAATTTAAAAACAATTACCATGAGGGAAACAAGTTAACCAGCAGAGAAAACCTATTACTAGGTCAAAAAAAACCAATTGTTAAACTTGTTCATAATATGATTTTTGATGCTATTGGTAGCAAGGCCTCCGACATACATTTAAGACCCGGTGAAAATGGAGTAGAATTATTATTTAGAATTGATGGCAGCTTAATAAAAATACGCACATTTACTAAAGGCCTACTTGCACCCATAATAGGCAGACTAAAAGTCATGTCGGGAATGGACCTTGCCGCTCACCATCTACCACAGGATGGACAAGCTTATTTAAAAAAAGGTGATCGACAAATTGACTTACGGTTTTCAGTTATACCTACTATTTATGGGGAAAGTGCTGTCATAAGAATTCTTGATGCGAAATACGGTATGAAGAATTTATCTGGTATTGGTTTCTCAGAAAAGGACTTAACCTTATTTACTAATTTATTACACCGTTCAAATGGTATTATTCTAGTTACAGGGCCTACTGGCTCCGGCAAATCCACAACGCTTTACGGTGCTTTACAAGAAATAAAAACTCGTAATGTTAATATTGTTACTGTAGAAGATCCTGTTGAATATCATATTGATGGCCTTGTACAGATACAAGTCAATCATTCGATTGGCTACACTTTTTCACGGGCATTAAGGCATATTTTAAGACATGACCCTGATGTGCTTATGGTAGGCGAGATAAGAGACTTAGAGACAGCACAAATGGCTATAGAGTGCAGCCTTACTGGGCATATAGTACTCTCTACCCTACACACTAATAGCGCAGCAGCCACAATAGCCCGTTTACTAGAAATTGGTATTGATCCTTATCTTGTAAATACTTCCTTGCTAGGTGTTTTAGCACAGCGACTAGTTCGTTGCAACTGTAAGCATTGCTTGGTGGAAGAAAAAGTAAGAGCAGGTGTTCATTCTTCATTAGACCTTAAGGACAATGAAGTTTTTTACCGAGGCAAAGGTTGTGACCACTGCCGTAACACAGGTTATTCAGGCCGACACGCAGTTTATGAGCTACTGATTATGAGCAATGAAATTCGTCAAGCAATAATCAATGGAAGTGGTGCTGAGCTTATTAAAAACTCAGCTATAAAAGAAGGTATGACACCACTCACACAAAAAGCACTTAGCTTGGCTCGTAATAAACTAACCTCCTTAGAAGAAGTATATCGGACCATTTTAGATTAAAAAACCAAACCTTTTATTAATGGAATATTTACTATGCATACCTCCTTAACGAAAGCAGAGCTAGATAGAGCATTAATCAAAGCCACAGAAATGTGGGAAAAAAGCGATGATAGTGACTATTTAGCAAAATCATTACTTTATCATAATCAGTTAGTGAAAGAATTAGATGCTGTTTATAAGGCAGCTAAGCTATATTTACACTCAGGCAACGGAGCTAAAGAGCATACAAAACTTATTAGAGCTATAGATAAAGTAGAACAAATTGAACCAATAAAAAAATGGTAAAAATCATATCATAATTCAGGCAATAGCTTTTAAAACTATTACCTTCCCAATTACAACGAAGTTAACTTCATTAACTACTATGATCTAATCTGACTAAAACTCAAACCAAACTTAGACAAATAAACCCTTAAACGGTGGCTATCATTACTAGATGCTTTTTGTGTTCGAGAATAGTTAAACAGCACACGTCCTGCAGCTGATATCGAAGGCTGTTGCTGACAAGCAGCGATGACTTGTTGTAATTGCAGCTGATCAAATAGGTCTATTACAGCTAACTGCTCTTCACTGAAATAATGCGCTAAGTCGATCTTCTTTTGATTGAGCTTTGCCTGATTGATTTGCCAATGGTGAGAAAGCCGTTCAACTTCCTGGCTCACAATTTCTTCATTAATCCTTCCACCTTCCGCTAAAGTCAGCATTCGTTGTACACTGGCATTTAAATCACGAAAATTGCCTCGCCAACTGGCCTGTGAAGATGTAGTAAAAGCTAGGTACTGTTGCTTTGCCTGTTGATTAAAACTGGCTTTATGGGCCGTTTTTCGCTCATACTCCTGTAATTCATAATTCAAGTTTGGCTCAATATCTTCTTTACGCTGAGCTAAGCCAGGCAACTGATAAGTCCATAAATTGATACGGGCTAATAAATCATCACGAAATCCTCCTTCTTCAACCGCCTGATATAAATCTTTATTGGTGCCAGCTATTAGTTGAAAATCACTTTGGACAGGCTTATCACTACCTAACGGATAGAATGTTTTTTCCTCGATAGCATGTAACAGCATGGCTTGCTCATCTAACCCTAGCTCACCAATTTCATCAAGAAATAACAACCCAAGGTTTGCTGCTAACAATAAACCATCCCGCTTATTTTGTGCCCCAGTAAATGCCCCTTTAATATGACCAAATAATGCTGACATAGCATTATCACCTTTCAAGGTTGCACAATTAACTGCAATAAAATCACCGGCTACCAAGCCTTTTTGCTGTTTAAGCTGATAAATCCGTTTCGCCAACATCGATTTACCCGCTCCGGTCGGCCCGGTAATTAACATTGGTGCTGTGCTGCGAACAGCGACTTTTTCGATCTGCTCGATCATTTGGTTAAACGCTTTATTTTTAGTTTGAATACCACTTTTTAAGAAAGATTGATCATCTAAAGCTTCTTTTTGAAAACGCTGGGCTAAGGCATCATATTTAGACAAATCCAGATCAATAACTGAGTAAGTACCAATCGCATTACCTTCTTCGTCTTTAACTCCTGGAGAAGACTGCAATAAACGGGCAGGTATATAATTCGCTTCACACAACAAAAACCAACAAATCTGTGCCACATGGGTCCCAGTGGTGATGTGCAGATAGTAGTCTTCCTTTTCAGGCTTAAATGAGTAAGACTGACAGAACTCCAATAACACACTATAAACTTCTTCAAAGTCCCAAGGGTCAACAAAACGGACAGAGTATAAATTGTAAGTCGTATGACTAGACACCTCCTGCACATCTTCACACACCTTAGTCGCCAGGTTTTTATCCCTTGGCTGATGCAACAGCTCTAGACGATCTAACTGAAAATCCTTTTGCTGAAAAATACTCACGGTTGGCCGCCAGCTGCTCCAACGCTTAGCTCCTTTACCTCGACGATCTTTCGTTGTACCCAGCAAACCAATTACCACCTTAGTTTTGTTTGTTTTTTCAATCGTCACACTAACCTCGCTTGCTTGTATTGCATGTACTTACAGCTACCTGGCCCTACCGATTAACTGTTAGAGTATTATTTATATAGATCAATATTATATCCATATAGATATTTCAACAACAAAACTTCAGCGACAACAGTTCATCCTGGTCTCTCAGGCGATCCTTTCCAGACCTTGTATATCAATGCCTCCAGCACTACTAATAAAGAAAATCACAAAGTTGGCACGTTAATCGCTATATGAAGACTGTGCAAAGCGGAATGCTTTAGCGGGTCTGGTTTTTTGCTTCAAACCAAAGCCAGCCTGGTAACTCTTGTTTCAAGTAAGTTGTACCAAAGCTTCCCAAGACACAGTGCCCTTTCAAGGCATAAGTTCGTAAGAATCTTATTGGGTTTTTTATGATATGGCATACAACTGGGTTCAAGTCCCTAAAAACCACCATTCATACTGGCTTTTAACCAGTGCTTGATAGCTCATTTGGTAGAGCAGTTGCTTAGGGAGCAATGGGTAGAAGGTTCGATTCCTTCTCAAGCTGTATATATGCAAAAAGACTACACAAGTGGTCTATATGTAAATAGAAGTTAGCGGTTTTTACCGCTGTTTAGGTTAATTAAATAACAACACTAATCTTGCCAAAGCTAAAAGTGAATGCAGGAAGCAAACACTAAAAAGAGGGCGGTTTTAGTGAGGTGACTTAAGCTGCATTAAAAGTTACCAGTTATTTAATTAGTTGGTTCGTTGTTGAATCATTCCTTACAGGGTTACATTCTGTGGATCAACCACATGCGATGTACAAATGTAAGCGAACCATTCTTTAGCCACCACTATTCAAGTAACCGCCCCTAACTTCTTTAGTTATGATGAGTCGCTGTTTAGTAGCCAATCAACTACTGAGCAATACTCATCATGACTAATAAGCCCTGCTTTTAAGGGTATTTAGATTTAATGGAGATGTATTGTGTTTAAGAAAATAGTTGTCGGACAAAATGAGCGGCTAATTGTTGTTAAAGATAAAAGATTAAACAAAGTCCTATCGACAGGCGTACATTATCTGCCTATTTGGCAATATGATGATGTAGAGTTGATTGGTACTGCATCAGTACGCTTCACTCATAACAGCCTAGAACAATGGCTAAAAGAGCCAGCATTTTTACAACATTTCGATAAGCTGGAATTAGGTCGATTTGAAGTTGGGTTAGTTTATAAACATGGTCAGCTTTGCCAGTTATTAAATCCGGCCACTACCCACTATCTATGGAAAAATATAGATGATATTGAGGTGCGTACTATCAATATCGAAAATAGTTATTATCTTGAAGATGAGCTATTGTGGCAATTAACAAACAAAGAACAGGTTGTTATTAATGCTAATATCAGCAATGTTACTACCCATAAGGTTAATGCTGGGTTTGTTGCGTTAATCTATGTGGACAGTCAACTTATCGATTTGCAAGGTGAAGGTGAGTTTGGGGTTTGGCAGTATCAACGCAAAATTGAAGTAGTCATGATGGATACCCGCAAAGGGTTAAAGCTTGATTATATATTGCAGGAAAACTGGTTAGAAACTCCAGCTGTTGCAGAACAAATTGCGCTATTTAAAACTCAAGCACAGCAAGTTGGACTATTGTATGAAGTACAACATGGCCAACGTCGTTTTAATCAGTTACTGGCACCAAATACTGAAATAGCTGTATGGCAACAAAATAAAGTATGGGAGCTTGACTTGGTTGATATCAGAAACGATTTTCGAGTACCCAAACCATTGCTAGATAGCTTACGCCTGTACTTAAGCGGACAGTGGTTAACAACCTCTATTGACCAGCAGCATATCGGCCTGCTACTGCAAGACGGTCAATTAGTAAGCACCCTAAATACTGGGCTACACGCTTACTGGCCTTTTGGTCGCCAACTGGACATAAAACAGTTTGATTTACGCTGGCAAACAGTGGAAGTCAGTGGGCAGGAAATATTAACTAAAGACAGGGTTAGTGTGCGGATTAATCTAAACGCTAACTATCGTATATTAGATGCGGTAACGGCTTTTGAAAGCGTTAACAATGTTAATGAATTTATTTACCGTACCTTACAGCTAGCATTGCGAGAAGCAATAGGAACACGGAACTTAGATGACTTGTTAATGGATAAAGAGCAGGTAAACCAGCTGCTAGTAAAACAATCTGTAGAGCACTTATCATCTATTGGGATAGAACTTGGTCAGCTGGGGATAAAAGACATTATCTTACCTGGCGAGATGAAGGAAATTCTTAATCAGGTGGTTAATGCCCAAAAATCGGCAGAAGCTAACAGCATCAAGCGTCGGGAAGAAACAGCTGCTACCCGTAGCTTGCAAAACACCGCAAAAGTTATGGAAGGCAACCCCACTTTACTGCGCTTGAAAGAGCTGGAGTCACTGGAAAAAGTAGCAGAAAAAATTGACCAACTGAATGTATATGGAGGATTAGAGCAAGTAATGAATGGTTTAGTTAAGCTAAAATAAATCTTGTGGTGCATATATATGCACCACTATTTTTTATAAAACAAGCACTAGTCTAATTAGCATTACAAGAATATTTACTTACAAATTTGCCATCAGGATTTTTGGTTTTTGCAAGATCAGCCGCCGGGTATTTTTCACACATTTTGGTAATTTTGCTACCAAGATTAAACTTATCTTCGATATGGTGTTCTTCCGACGCAATAACTTGTCCATCCTTATAAGCATAAAACGTATATACCCCCTTTGGCAGACCACCAACTGCATTTCTTATCCATTGTCCACTACATCCACTTAGCAAAATTAAACCAATGAACAACAAGACCAATCTTTCTTTCACAATAATCCACCCAACTCTACAAATAATTAGAAAAAATTTTCTATGAGACTCAAGAGACCTATTAATCAACGTTACATAAATGTAACTTTTATTTCAACAACCTCCAAACTTATAGCGTATAAATACTTATACAACAACCGCCAATATAAGTATGATTAACTAGATCCTGCATCATTTATCAATATTGAATAAATACAATTTAATGTTAAGTTTTCTGCAACACCTAACTCAAAATTTCTCAAATTTAAGCAACTTCTCGCTACTGTTACTACTGAACCAATCATTAATAACGCCCATTCTATAGTTATGTCTTCTCTTAACTTCCCTTTAAGCTTCAAAGAAATTAGCTCATTCTCTAGCTTACCAGCAACATCAAATTTATCATCCTGAAGAAGTTGTGTTATTAAATATTCTATATTACAGTTTTTCCTTTCAAATATAGCTGACAAGTTTTCACTCATAACCATTCTCCGTACTATGAAGTGACATTTACCTAAAATAATATATAACTCAAATATTTATTAGATTTACATTCACAAACATATACCAAGACACTATATCATTTCATGACTTTCAGAGGACCAATTATGACAAAAAATGACATTTGACTAATATCTATACTTATCATGAGTAATTCTTTTATCAATTAAAGCAGCTACTGCAAATCTTACAGTAGTAGACTGTCCACATAAGTCTATTGAAATAGATAGTTGGAGAAGGAACGGGGACAACAACAAAAGTTAAATCTGCTTCACGATAGGCATACAACAGCTACGTTAGCTATTATATACCACTACGCACTAGCTATATACATCATAGGTATCGGGAATTTCAACTAAAAAATCTGTAACACCAGCATCTATTCCTGACTGATTTAATATAGTAGTTAATTGGCCTCGATGATGTGTTTGATGATTAAATAGATGATAAAGCAGTTCCGCAAAATTTCGCTCACATTTTTTACCTTCTGTATCTATATACTGAATAGACCTATGAAAATCATCTTCTTTCACATCTTCTGACATCCATTTCTGTATTAATAAATCCAATCTTTTTCTATTAATACTAAAATATCTAATATGATGAAATAAAATTTCATCGAGTAAGCTTGGTGTTTTATATTCAATCAAACTATCAGATAAGAAGCTATAGTGCTCAAAATTTATTGAAAACCTTGTTAACCATATTAAATCAGCCACAAAAATATGGTTAAAAGTTCCAATAATAGAATTAAAAAAAGCACCTCGATTTTCATTAAGCTCATGATTACTTAATGTTTTAGAGGCGCTAATAACCTGCTGGTTCATACGCAGATTGTAAGCCGCCATCAGTATAAAGTGGCCTTTGATATCCATATCTATCTCCTGCTTGTGCTTCCTGCACTCTTAATTAACTAAAAGTTTTTATACAATATTCCTCTTACAACTATAATCACGAAGACAGTATTTTTAAGTACTTTCGGATAAGGTAGCGCGCGATGACGACATCTTGTACAGCGAGCCCTACTGACTTAAATACAGTTGTCACCTTTTTAGGCCTCACCCATTTTTTACTTATTAGGCTGCCAATCTCAGTTCCAATGTTTGGTGAAACCAGATAGCCCTTTTTCACTGCATCATTTACTGAACTAGAGGCAGCCAAAACAGCTTTATTACAATCAGTAAACAATAATGAGTCTTTGTAGATCTTTTCATCTAACTCACGAAACCCTAACGCTGACGCACCAATGGCATTAACATGCACACCTTCAGGTAAATCACTATTTTGCAAAATGGCTTCATTTGATGATGTTGTAGTACAAATGATTTCTGCATTTTGCACCGCTAAGCTTGGTGTTTCCTTAGGGCTAACGTCAATATTCATAGTATTCTTAGCCCATTCCATAAAGTCTATTACCTTACTTTTGCTTCTTCCCCATACCCATACACTTTTAATAGGTCTCACAGAGGCAATAGACTTAAGGTGTGCCCGAGCCTGTACACCAGTTCCTATAATAGCGAGCTTACTTGCTTTTGGATCAGCTAGTATATCAGTAGCAACAGCCGTTGCTGCAGCAGTACGTACTTCTGTTACTGCTCCAGCATCAACTATTGAAAATGATGATTCTTCAGGTTCATCATAAACTAGAATAGCTCCCATATGAGAGGGCTTGCTATGATTTTCACGATTAAACTTAACAGAAACCGACTTAACTCCAAATCCCTTATATTTTCCTTCTTTAATAAAAACAGGCATTGTACCCATTATTCCATTGCTCTCACCATTGACTATATTTCTAAGTGGCTGAACTAGACTATCGCTTGATTGAATCAAATACGCAGCTTCACTTAGTCTTATAGTTTCTTCTACCGTCAATAGTGAATGAACTTGATCAGAATTTATGTATATCATTACTAACACCAAATAAAACTAGTATTTAAATCCCATTACTAAATACTTCATCTACTGGCGTATCTACAATATTATTCATAATATTAGACATTGTTTTCTGTGATACGCCTAAAATCACTTCAAACACTTGAGCCCGAGAAAAACCTGCCTTCATGAAGGTTTCTACATCACTTGGGAGCACACGTCCTTGGCAGTTAGCCAGCTTAACTGTAAATTTTCTCAGCGCTTCCAGCTTTTCAGGTAAAGGCTCCCCATATTTTAATGCATGAAAATAATTTTCATCAACACCACTTTTTCTAGCGATATATTCATGAGCTTTAATAGTATAGTCACAATTATGCTCCATCCCCATACAAATCCATACTACAGCCATTTCTGTATCATTTAGAGAACTTTCAATAAAAAGGTCATGGGCTTTCTGGTAAGCTTCTAGCAAGGTAGGCGCTTCTGCCATAATAGCACTTTGGTTTGGTATCCAACCAAAGTTAGCAATTGAGCTTGATAGTAATGGCTTACTACCTTCGGGCGCACTTTCTAAGGTATGTTGTTTAAACTCTTTCATTATTTTGTATCCTTGAATATTATAACGACAATGCAATAAAACTATATCCTACTCAAATAATTCAAACATTATTTAAGCAATTCTAATATAAGGGTTTTACTTTTTTGATTAATTATCTATTCACTTTGATAAGACTTAATGCTACTATTGTCAGACATTGTGAAAACTGACCAAAGCATTTGGATTGGCCTAATATTGGATATAAACCTTAAGTTGTGTAGTTTAGCAGCTACTTCTGTCGTTAAAGCTGCATCAACTTCACCATTGACAACAGAAATTGCAGCTGAACTGGTAGAGCTTTTAAACTCAATGTTTTCAATACTATAGCCAGAGGGTAGCAACTCATTAATTAATACTGTTGGTGCTGGATGAGTAGCAATCCTTAATACTCTTTTTGGATTGCCCACATTTGTTGCTATTCCATAATTCGGCGTATTTTTTAAAAAAGCTGCAGATAAGTTTAAGCTACTATCCATATAAAACTCACTTATTCCATGATAAGCATTTGCCACTACCAAGGCTTCACAAGTTTGATTGAGTAGTAGCCTGTTAGCATGCTCATATGTATCACATAAGTGAATTTTAAAGTCACTGGTTATTTTTGAGCTAACAAGTAAATGTCCAAAATGAACTGCAGATCTTTCACTACTAGTTCCCTTTGGCCCTAAAGTCGCTAAATTAATAGTATCATAGGTAGTTTTTTTAAAATTTAAAAATACATTTTTCACTTTTACTGCTTCCCTACAACTTTATTCTAAATAAAATAGAACCTACTAATACACAGGTGTAATCCAATGACTAAATGAGGATACACGATTTTTCTTAATATCATCATATAATTCAGATATTTTTGTAGTCATCCTTCCTGCACTATCTCCAAATTTTTTCTGATTAAGCCCAATAACAGGTAATATCTCAACTCCAGTTCCAGTCAAAAAGCACTCATCAGCAGCTAGTAAATCTTGCTTATTTAAATTTGATTCAATACAGCTTATACCTAGGTAAGAACATAATTCAAAGACTGACTGTCTTGTTATACCATTAAGTAATCCTGCACTAGGAGGTGGTGTTTTAACAGTATCATTACTTACGATAAAAACATTTGATGTTGTAGCCTCTGTACAATCACCTTGGCTATTTAGCATAATCGCATCATCAAACCCTTCCTCACGAGCTTCTTCATATGCTAGTGCAGAGTTAACATACAATCCTGTGATCTTCGCATATGATGGAATAGCTTCTTTAGATACCCTTTGCCAGCTTGACAGTAAGCAGTTTATACCTAAGGAATTAACGTATTGCCCCATAGGCATGGCATTTATACATAGAGTTGAGCTAACCCCACTTAGTTTTACCCCAAATTTTTCACCTGGCATTAATGATTTTTTTAGTGCCATAGGTCTAATATAAATATCTTGTTTAAAGTTATTTATTTTAATTAATTCTATTGTAATCTCTACTAAATCATTAATTGTTAGACCTAAATCAATTTTGAGTGCCTTTGCCGATTCAATAAGTCGAACATAGTGCTCTTCAACTCTAAACAAGTTTAACTGACTAGAACTACTAGACCAATAAGCACGTATTCCTTCAAATACGCCTGTACCATAGTTTAAAGCTTGATTATTTGTGTAAAAGTTCACTTCATCAAGTTTTTTAAAGTCACCATCAGAATAAACAATCCAGCTTGCCTTTGGTGCCGAGGTATCATGTATTAATGCACTCATACTTCAACCCTTTTTAAAGCAATATCTAATGCTACTTTACGCTCACTGTTAACAGCATTCTCTCTATTGTCTTTAATTCTTGCTGCCTTCCAGCTAACCATTGCTCCAGTACCAATTAAATTACCTACATTTCCTACATTAATATTTACTTTTACATCAAGTTTTTCTACCAGTTTTTTTTCTATAAGGCCAAGTAATTTTTTATCTTCAAGCTCTTTACATTCCTCAAGAATAATAGACAACGAATCATTCAAACCATCACTATCAATTTCTACAAAATATTCATAGCAATGCTCTAACTCTTCGAAAATTAAATTCTCTAAATCAAACGCATAAACTTTCTGATTATTAATAGTCAAAATATCTTTTACTCGACCAATAGGCTCAATAATCCAGCTCCCACTTTTGTTTGACAACCTACTCTTAAGCATGTCACCAGTTCGATATCTAATGAGAGGTTTATGGCCTTTGTATAAATGAGTAACAACCAACTCACCTGATACTGATTTTTCACCAATAGAAAGCTTCTCATCAGTAAATGGATTTAATAATTCATAATAGTTATTTAGTGGAATTGTTTCTAGCTCATTATTTTGATTGGCAGCCGCTAATATGGAAGTCTCTTGAGAAGCATACATACAATTATATATTTTCGCTCCCCATGCAGTTCCTAAATTTCTTAGCCTATTAGGGGTAATCAACTCACCTAATACCAGTATAACTTCAACACCTAACCGCTTAACATCAACTCCATTTTTGATACCATGTTTTACTATTTCAGAAGCTACTGCAGGTGTACAAACAAGCGCTGTAATTTTAAGCTCTTTTATCAGCCTGATAACTCTATGCAATCCAACCACTGGTGAGCGCGGCCACATTTTTACTACTGTATGTCCTAGGCTACGAAAAACATCTTCAAATGTATCGCCAGTAGAGTGAAGCTCTGTTGGCCCCATAACACCTACAATATGAGAACCATTTTCTTTTTGAAAAATATTCTCATATTGCAAAGCTAAAAAAGCATTATTAACCAACGAATCCTCTTCATTGCGCGGGCATGGTGTTGCAGGCCCAGTTGTTCCAGTTGTTTCATAGTATACCCAGGCATCACTCAGTCTCTGCGAAGAAATTGTTTCTCTAGCTTTCCTTAAGTCATCCTTAGTTGTATAGGGCAATTGGGATATATATTGGTCAAGCTCTGTGCCTACTTTTATACAAGAAATATCTTTTAACCTTTCTTTATAAAATTGAGATCCTTTTTTAACATATTCAAGCACAGACATGAGCTGATTGGATCGTAGCTCATCCAGCTCTTCTTTCGATATAAGACCATCAAGATATTTTCTTATAGTCTTTAGATAAGCTAATGATCTTTCATGCAATTCTGGGCGAAAACTGGAATACACTTTACTTCACCTTTATTTATACAACGACAAACTACCAGTATACTTATTTACTTGTTTTTTAAGACCAACAATTCCAATACCTGATAACTCTAGTTCATCACTATTTGCACTGGAAAGTTTATTTTCATATTCATCATAAGTACGACAAGACTGCGCTAAACAAGAAAAAGGGGTTAGCAGCACATCTTGATTATTTGCAAAAGTTGCATGAATAGAATTAAGTGTAGATTGACAGGCCTTTAGAATTGGCAGCGGACTATTAATAACGCCAGGATACATAAATTGATCCTTGCTATATATATCTGGCCCTACAATCCCATCAAGTGTTCTACCTAATGATACTCCTATTACACTTAATGCATTCATTGCTAGCCCTAAGGGTAACGCTTCATTTATAACGATAACACTTTTATGAATACTTGGATCAAATTTCATGCATTATCCTTTACTAACTTTGCTTCTGTAAATTTACTAACTCCCCTGGCTTCACCAACATAAACACTTAGGTATACACCAAGAATGACTATCATACAGCCTACTAGCTGTATACTTGTTACGGTTTCTTTTGCTATAACAACTGCCCAAAACAAACCAAATACTGGCACTAAATTTAAAATGTTAACAGCATTGGCAGAAGTAACATTTTTTAAGCCTGCATTATATAAGACAAACGCAATTATTGAACAAAAAACAGCCAAATAAGCCAATACTGAAACCTCTGTCAGTGAAACCTCTTTTAAACTATTTATTTCAGTTACACTTGCAAGTACAAACCCAATAGCTCCAGCAAGACACTGATAATAGATGATTATGAGTGGGCTATATGATTTCTTTGCTGTATTTGAGGCCAACATATTATAGGCAGTCCATGCTACACCACCTAAAAACAATAAAACTATTCCTAACGACCTGTTTATAACAACATTTGTTGACTCACTTGTTACTATAAGTACAACACCAGCTATGGCAATTATCATGCCCGTTAGTTTTATTTTATTAAAATCGCCTTTTTTAAATATCCATTCAGCTATTAATGATAAAATTGGATACGATGCAACAATTAACGTTGCATCACTTGCTGTAGCATACAGCACACCATAGTTTTCTAATGCGAAATATATAAATACTCCTACCATCCCAGCAAGATAAATTTGATTTTTTTCTTTACTACTTAAGTTTAATTTCTTTCTTGCGTTTGCTGTGATAGCACCTAAAATAACTGTTGCTAGCGCAAATCTAATAGCCCCTATCATCATTGCAGGAACAACAGGCAATATCATTTTTGTTAGTGCGTATGATGTACTCCAAATCATTGCCGCAGCAACAATGTACAACACACTTATATTCTTACTGTTCATCTAAATGCTATTTCCCTTCATTTACTAATGACATTGTATTTACTATTAACTTCAATTGATCTGTATCAATTAGAATATCAGATACCTTCCATGTACTTATGTTTCGCCACATGAGAACCCCTTTTTGATGGTCAGGATGAACCATATATTCATCTAAGTCACTGTAACTTTTAAAAAAACCTATTAGACTAAAGTCTACAGATTGGGCTCTATCAACTGTACTTCTACCACAATACCAACCATGTATTTGCTCAATTTCATTAATATGATTTTTAGTCGTTTGCTCAGCTTTTCTTGCTAGATCAGAGTTCCAATCGATACCATCTTTAAACGTAAAAAAGACTTGATGCGCAATTAGTTGATTATTTTTTAACACATTAACCTTCTTATATTATGCCAACTAGTTTTTTGGGACTAACATGCGTAATTAGCTAACTTAATGATTTCTTGCTCATACTTATTCAAGACATTGACTTTTCAATAACAGACAAAATCAACTTAAAAACAGGTTGACTATTTTTTATCCAAAAAGTTAGCTAGCAGTCACTATAAAAGTCTCTTTGTTTTTCTAGAACTCCCTTTACCAATTAATAAAATTTCATTATTTTCTTGTATAGCTGTACGACAACTTTTACTTAGTAATAAATTGGCACTCAAACGATTAAGTCTTTAGTTATTGCTTTGACTATATTGGGTATGGGTATATACCACTTCAGGGGAGGGGTGTTGTTTCACCAATAATAAACATCCTTTCAACTACAATAGCTGTTTATCCATTTACTTCCCATCTTATAGTATTTTAGTTGCCTTTTAAGCCAACCAAGTAGCTCTAGCACTTTTTTGCTAAGGCAGACTAAGCTATAAACAGAACTACAATAATACAGCATACCTCAAAAATAAATACGAAACCTTTTTGATACCACTACTTATATTTTCAGGAGTTTTGATAAACTGTATTCACACCATCTTTGGTGATTAGAAACGAAGATAACAAAGCTGGCCGAAGGAAATGCCAGAAAGGCATTTATATAAATAATTCACGAAGGGTATATTAGCCCTGAAGATAAGCTTTTCTGGGCTAACACAAACTGTAGGACACCTTTAATCAAGCAATATAACTATTATTAAGTGCAGCTGCTGCACCAATTAACCCAGGATATTCACTTAATGCTAAATAGGTAGGAATTTTTTCTGCGTAGCTTTGTAACCGCCCTTTATTTTCAAAAGATTGCCTAAACTGACTCGCAGCAAAAAAATCTTTAACGCGTGGAATAATGCCCCCCATAATATAAACCCCACCTTCAGCTCCCAGGGTAAGTGCTGCATTGCCTGCAACAGCACCCAGCAAATTACAGAAATGGGCTAGTACTTGATGCTCTATTGAGTTTTCATCACTTAGTGCTATAGATGATATATCAGCTGCTGATTGCTGTTTAACAGGCACACTATTTAATTGGCAATGGGCTTCATATAAATCCACTAAACCGGCACCACAAAGCAGTCTTTCAACTGATACTCGTGGGTATTTTTTTAAGAAAAACTCCAGAATATCCATTTCAAAACGGTTACGGGGGGCGAAATCCACATGACCGCCTTCTCCGGATAATGCTAACCAACCACTACTGGTTGAAGCTAATCCCCCCATCCCTAGCCCCGTACCTGGGCCAATCACCAATTTAGTTTTATGAGCAACAGGTTCACCGCCGCCTATTTGCATTAATTCATCGTTAGTTAAATACGGGACTGATAAGGCAAGTGCAGTGAAATCGTTAATTACCTTAAATGAATCAAAACCAAATTGCTGCTGCACGGCTAACTGAGAAAAATCCCAATGGTTATTAGTCATTTTGATTCGGTCTTGGTGGATAGGGCAAGCAAAGGATAAACAAGCTTGCTTGATATCTGGCTTGCCCACCGATACTAAATAATCAGCTAATGCATCTGGCATATTGTTATAGTCTACGCAGGGAAGCACTTTGATTAACTCTGGCTGCACCCCCCCATCTAACACCATGGCAAACCGGGCATTTGTGCCCCCAATATCACCAACGACAACTGGCTGGTTCATTTAACTTCCTCATTCGCAAAACCAAATACTGAAGCGCCCTGCTCAGCACCCCCAGCAAACGCTCGCATTTGGCCAAACAGTTCTCGGCCCATGCCTTGGTGAGAAGGGGATAAATCCACCTCAACTGTTGTACGCTGCTGCCATTCTTTATCATCAACTAATGCAGTCAACTCTCCAGTTTCTGCATTTAAACGCACAACATCACCTTCCCGCAGTTTAGCAATTGGACCACCTTGAGCAGCTTCAGGATACACATGAATAGCAGCCGGCACTTTACCAGAAGCACCAGACATTCGGCCATCAGTAACTAATGCAACTTTAAACCCCTTATCCTGCAATACACCCAAATAAGGCGTCAATTTATGTAGTTCAGGCATACCAATCGCCTGTGGCCCTTGAAAACGTACGACTGCAATAAAGTCTTTTTCCAGCTCTCCGCGTTTAAATGCTTCTGCTAAATCATTTTGATCATGGAAAATTACCACGGGGGCTTCAACTATTTGATTTTCTTTAGCGACCGCAGATACCTTAATAACACCGCGGCCTATATTGCCATTTAATAGTTTTAAACCACCTTCCGGACTAAATGGATTTGTTGCAGGTCTTAGCACCTCAGCATCATGAGTTTCTTTAACTCCATCTCGCCACACTAACTTACCCCCATCTAAGAAAGGCTCTTGAGTGTATTGGCGAAGCCCCTTGCCCACTACAGTTGTGACATCATCATGAAGCAAACCACTATCCAATAACGCTCGAATTAAAAAGGCCATCCCACCCGCTGCCTGAAAATGGTTAATATCTGCTTGGCCATTGGGATATATCTTGGTTAATAAAGGCACCACCGAAGAGAGTTCTGAAAAATCATCCCAAGTTATTTTTACCCCAGCTGCTGCTGCCATCGCAACCAAGTGCATGGTGTGGTTAGTGGAACCTCCTGTCGCTAGCAATGCCACCACAGCATTGATAATCGTCTTCTCAGATACCACCTGATACATTGGTGTAAAATCACTACCTAATGCAGTAATCCGAGCCGCTTGTCGGGTGGCTTCTTTTGTCAGTTCATCACGTAGCGGAGTATTAGGGTTAACAAAGGACGCTCCTGGTAGGTGTAAGCCCATCACTTCAACTAGCAGCTGGTTGCTATTAGCCGTTCCGTAAAAAGTACAAGTACCAGGGCCATGGTAAGACTGAGATTCTGCTTCAAGTAATTCTTCCCTACCCACTTTACCTTCAGCAAACAACTGGCGAATTCTGGCTTTTTCCTTATTAGGTAAACCTGATGGCATAGGGCCTGCGGGCACAAATATCACAGGTAAATGACCAAAGCGTAAAGCACCAATAAATAAGCCAGGCACAATCTTGTCACATACCCCCAAGCACAGAGCTGCATCAAACATATTGTGGGAAAGTGCTACTGCAGTAGCCATGGCAATTACATCACGACTAAATAGGCTTAGCTCCATACCCGGCTGGCCTTGAGTCACTCCATCACACATGGCGGGTACCCCACCAGCAAACTGAGCCACTGAACCAATGTCATGGGCAGCTTGTTTAATTATTTCAGGAAATACTTCCAAAGGCTGGTGGGCCGACAACATGTCGTTATATGACGAAATAATCCCAATATTGGCCTGATTCATCATCTTAAGTGCCTGCTTATCTCCTCCAGAGCAAGCAGCAAAGCCGTGCGCTAAATTACCACAAGACAACACCCCTCGATGAGGGCCCTTTTGCTCCGCATGCTCCATCGCTTGCAGGTAGGTTTGCCGAGAGCGACGGCTTCTCTCGATAACCCTGCGGGTTACATTATCTACTACTGGGTGCATGGGGGCCTCCTCATCTTTTTTCCCGAAACATCGAATATGGGCTCAGGTTCCTAGCAAATATTGTAATATTACATAACTTTATAAATTTATTTCACCATTCCAGCTTGTTAACTGGAATTTTTATTTGTAATATTACCAAACAAACAGAATAAGAGTCTTCTTTTTATTTTCTCATAAATTTGGCAAGAGTCGCCTGTTATGTGAACGCTTATTTCAAAAGTACATGGTAAATGTGGCTTGTATCAGCTTGTTAGGAGGTTTAAATGACCATTCGTGTTGCCATTAATGGTTATGGTCGTATCGGTCGTAATGTCTTGCGTGCTCTGTACGAAAATGGCTATCGAGACCAAATCCAAGTCGTTGCAATTAATGATTTAGGCGATGCAGAAATCAATGCCCACCTAACCCGTTTTGACAGTGTTCATGGTCGCTTTGCTAGTGAAGTAAAAACAGATGGCGATACTATGCTGGTCAATGGCGATGCCATTCGTATCAGCTCAGAGCGTGATCCGGCCAAACTAGATTGGGGCTCATTAAACGTTGATGTGGTTTATGAGTGCACAGGCCTGTTTACCAGTAGAGAGAAAGCGGCCGCTCACCTGCAAGCAGGCGCCAAAAAAGTCATTATCTCTGCGCCTGGTAAAGATGTAGATGCCACAGTCGTATATGGTGTTAATCACGACATATTACGCCAATCTCATCAAATTATTTCCAATGCATCTTGTACTACCAACTGTTTAGCGCCTGTTGCTAAAGCATTAAATGACAAAATTGGTATTGAGTCAGGCCTGATGACGACTATACACGCCTACACCAATGACCAAAATTTATCTGATGTCTATCACTCAGATATGTATCGCGCACGTTCTGCCACTCAATCAATGATTCCAACTAAAACCGGCGCTGCAGCTGCAGTTGGGTTAGTGTTGCCTGAACTTAATGGCAAGTTGGACGGACAAGCGGTGCGGGTACCCACGATTAACGTTTCACTTGTCGATTTGAACTTTGTTGCTAGCCGTGCGACCTCAATTGAAGAGGTTAACAGCATAATGAAAGCAGCAAGCGAAGCTTCAACTATTCTTGATTATAACGATATTAAATTGGTGTCTATCGACTTTAATCACAGCACAGCCTCAGCCACTTTCGACTCTACCCAAACTCGGGTAAACGGCCAACTAGTAAAAGTAATGGCTTGGTATGACAACGAGTGGGGCTTCTCTAATCGAATGCTCGATAACACCTTAGCTTTAATTAATGCGCCAGCATAAATTAAACAATAGCCTGTAGAAGATTATCTGATGATTCGCAGAACTAAAATTGTAGCAACCCTTGGTCCATCCTCTAGCGATATTAAAACGTTAGAGCAGATGATCGCAGCTGGGGTTAATGTTGTTCGCTTAAACTTCTCCCATGGAGAAGCCCAAGACCACATCGAACGCGCCCAGCTGGTTCGTGAGGCAGCTGCCCGTCAGCAAGCGTTTGTTGCAATTTTAGGTGATTTACAAGGGCCAAAAATTCGTATTTCTCGGTTTAAAAACAAAAAGATAGAATTAAAAAATGGCGATACTTTTATCTTAGATGCCAAGCTAGATAAAGAAGCAGGCACTGAAGAGCGAGTTGGTATTGAATATAAAGCGCTAGTCGCTGATTCAATACCTGGCGATATTTTATTATTAGACGACGGCCGTATTGAGCTTGAAGTAACAAGTGTCACTGCTCACGAGGTTATCACCAAAGTCATTATTGGTGGCCCACTGTCTAATAATAAAGGTATTAATCGTCAAGGTGGTGGTTTATCAGCGAAAGCATTAACCGAAAAAGATAAACAGGATATAAAAACTGCAGCAAAAATTGACGTCGATTATGTAGCGGTTTCCTTTCCACGCTCTGCTGAAGATATGGAGGAAGCTCGTCAACTTTTAAAAGAAGCTGGCTCCAATGCAGGCTTAATTGCCAAAATTGAACGGGCAGAAGCCGTTAATGATGATGATATTTTAGATGGCATTATTAAATCGTCTGAAGGAGTAATGGTTGCTCGCGGTGATTTAGGTGTCGAAATTGGCAATGCCCAATTAGTTGCAGTACAAAAACATATTATTGAACGTGCTCGCACTTTAAATAAAATTGCGATTACGGCGACTCAAATGATGGAGTCGATGATCAGCAATCCAATGCCAACTCGGGCCGAAGTATCCGATGTTGCAAATGCTGTTTTAGATGGCACTGATGCTGTCATGCTTTCAGCTGAAACCGCAGCAGGACAATATCCAGTACAAACCATCGAAGCAGTACATAATGTGTGTATTGGCGCTGAAAAACACCCATTAGCTTTTCGATCCAAACATCGAATTGACGAGCCATTTCAGCGCACAGATGAATCGATTGCATTGGCAGCTATGTATATTGCCAACCACTTACAAGGCGTTAAAGCAATTATCGCAATGACAGAAAGCGGCGCTACTCCACTGCTGATGTCTCGTATTCGCTCACATTTACCTATTTTTGCTTTTTCACGCCGTAAGGACACCCAAAACCGGGTTGCTCTCTATCGAGGGGTCATTACCGTACCTTTCGATACAGATGAAATTGACAACGCTCAAGTCAATCAGTGCTCAATTGATAAACTTAAAGCACTAGATGTTGTTAATGAAGGCGACCTGGTAATTATCACCAAGGGCGACTATGCCAATGCCCAAGGTGGCACCAATACCATGAAAGTGGTTAGAGTGGGTAACAAAATTCTCTAAGTTAGTAAAAGCCATAATCACTTTTACTGGTTTAGAGAATCATGGGAAATTTTACTTAAGCTCCCAAGTGCAAGGCTGTTTTCAGTCCTGTGGACTTTTTAGAGGGTACTTTTAGTACCCTTTTTTTTGCCTTATATAAACTATTCCAACCCGATAACATCCATATCAGCAAAACCGTGTTTTGCCATAATTTCGGCTATTTTTCCAGATTGCTTTAACTTGACAAGTCCTTTCTCAAAGGCCTTCTGAAATACTTTGGCTCTTTCTGCTTGTTTAGCAAATAACACATACAGACTGTTTTCTTTTAAAGGTGGTTTAAGTTCAATCAGCTGTCCTTTATATTCAGAAAATTTCCTTTCAGTTAAATTGTGTAACACTAATCTACTACCTGCAATTATGTGTATTCTATTCAAATAAAGTAATTTCAAATTCACCTCACTGTGCACCTCTTCCAATTTAGTTAAATAGCTTGCTGCAGCAAAACTATCAGTATAGTGATAGCCTCTAACCACTCCAATCAAATACCCCTTAAGCTCTTCTAATGATTTATACTCCAAGAGTACATCACTACCTTTTTTAGTGTATAAAGCCATAATTGACTTCGAAATAGGCGTTGAGTACAAAAAATACTCTTCTCGCTCTTTTTTATAAAACCCACCTAAAATACCATCATACTTTCCCTTCTTTACCCATTATTTAGATTCATTAACATCCCAGCCATGTTTTTTCATTATTTCTCTTACCTTTCCCTGCTGCATCAGTAAACTAAAACCCCGATTAAAGTCAGCTAATACACTATCATGCTTATGGGATTCTTTAGGTATCATTAAAAATAGTTTGTGGGTTACTAATGGCTTATCCAATATATCTACATCCAAATTTTTATTTTTAAATTTTGTTTTAAGCAGATACTGAGCTACCTTCTCTTCTGCCACAATAAGATCTAATCGACCAATTAACAGTAAATTTATGTTTCGCTCAGTATGGACCTCTTCCAGCTTTTGCAAGTAGTCAGCTTTATTGAACTCATCTGTATAGTGGTAACCTCTAACAGTACCGATTCGATATGGAGATAAGTCTCTCAGGGTGTTATAGCTTATCTGCTCTCCCTTTTTTTGAAAAAAAACCAAGTTACTACTTGATATAGGTTTTGAATAGCTAAACAGTTTTTCTCGTTCTTTGGCATAAAAAGCTCCAACCAACCCATCGTATTTGCCCTTCTTGCCTAACTCAAAAGCTCTATTCCATGATGTATATAAAATGCCTGCGGTTTTGCCTACTTGTTGAAAAGCCTGATAGATAATATCAGCAAAGTAACCTTCATCGGGCAGCTTTGGACCAAAATGAGGAGGCCAAGGCTCAGTCGCTAATAAATAATCATGTTCCTTCTCTGCCATAGCCATAGAACAGACAGAAAAGATATAAATCAAAATTATCCTTAAAAGGATAAGCAGAATAGGCATAGCGAATGTAAATTTAATTACTATTAACTAAAAATAGCATATAAGCTCTGCCTATGTTTGGTGGAGACTTATTTTACCAGTGAACTACCCCCTTGGCGGTATTTAACATAAAACCCCAAATATATTGATAAGCTGTTTGACTTTCAGCACTGTGGTCTATACTATAGCCATAGCTTGAAAGTTAGCCTATTGTTTATACTCTTCATTTCGTTGCATCTTAGCTGTTCTTCGTCCTGTAGTTTCTAAATCTAAGTCTGTTTTTCCCGCTATGCATGCCTTATATGGGCACCCTTATACTTTATCTACAGGATATTAATTTTATGTCTAATGTAACTACTGGCACAGTTAAATGGTTCAACGAATCAAAGGGTTTTGGATTTATTGAGCAAAAATCTGGACCTGATGTATTCGCACACTTTAGTGCAATCATGAGTTCTGGCTTCAAAACACTAACTGAAGGCCAACAGGTTGAGTTCACTGTAACTCAAGGCCAAAAGGGCCCTCAGGCTGAGAATATTGTTGCTATCTAACAGTTTCTAAACATAAAAAAGGCAAGCTGTAATAGCTTGCCTTTTTTTATGTTTAGAATATAAGTTTTAGTGCAATACTTAGAAAGGAATTAGTGATCAATACGTTCGTCAGTATTAGGATCAAAAAACACCGCTTTGCTCATATCAAAACTTAAGTCCAATAGTGCATCTGGTCGAGCATCACAGTCAGGGGAAACTCTGGCAGAAATCTCCACTCCATTTAGCTCTGACATAACTAACGTGTCAGACCCCATTGGTTCAGTAACATGAATAGGACATGAGATTGTCCGATTAAGTGGCTTTGATACTAAATGAGGAAGTGGCTCAGTAATTTGCTCTGGGCGAATACCTAAAATTACTTGCTTGCCAACCCAACTTGAAAGCCCTTGGCAACGCTCAGGCACTGGTAATAACTGTGGTTGCCCCCCCTGATAACTCACTTCAATTTGCAAGCCTGTATCAGACTCCACAATTTGCGCAGGAATAAAGTTCATTCCTGGTGAGCCCATAAAACCAGCTACAAATCGGTTAGCTGGATCATCATAGATTTCTTTTGGCGTGCCCAACTGTTGTAACTCACCATCTTTCATAACTGCAATACGGTCAGCTAAGGTTAGTGCTTCGATTTGATCGTGAGTTACATAAACAATAGTGGTGCCTAAACGCTTGTGCAGTTTTTTAATTTCTGTACGCATTTCAACCCGGAGCTTGGCATCTAGGTTACTGAGAGGCTCATCAAATAAATAAATTTGCGGTTTTCTGGCCAAGGCACGTCCCATCGCTACCCGCTGCCGCTGTCCACCTGATAAGTGGGCTGGTTTACGATCAAGCAAATGCTCAATCTGCAACATTTTCGCTACTCGCTCTACCTCTTGAGCACGCTCCTGCTTAGAAACACCCCGCATTTCCAAACCAAACGCAATGTTATCTCGTACCTTCATATTGGGGTATAACGCATAAGACTGAAACACCATCGCAATATCCCGGTCTTTTGGTGCGCTGTTAGTAACGTCATTGCCATCAATTAAAATTCGGCCATCAGAAATATTATCAAGGCCAGCAATTGAGTTCATCAGGGTAGATTTACCACAACCAGATGGCCCTACTAAAATCAAAAACTCACCACGATCTATGGCGATATCAATGCCTTTTAATACTTCGTGATCACCATAGCGTTTTTTTACATTATCAATAGTTAAAGCAGCCATTATTTATCCCTCCATTACCCCTTAACAGACCCAGCAGTTAAACCACGCACAAAGTACTTGCCAGCCAGAACATACACTAACAAAGTAGGTAATGCAGCAATGATGGCAGCAGCCATTTCAACATTATATTCTTTCACACCAGTGCTGGTATTAACCAAGTTATTCAATGCAACTGTTATTGGCTGTGTATCACCTGCAGCATAAACAACACCAAACAGGAAGTCATTCCAGATTTGAGTAAACTGCCAAATAACACAAACTACAATAATTGGTGTAGAAACAGGTAATAAAATTCGCCAAAAAATTGTAAAGAAACCAGCCCCGTCAATTTTAGCAGCACTCACTAGCTCTGAAGGCACCGACACATAGAAATTACGAAAAAATAAAGTAGTAAATGCCATTCCATAAACCACATGAACAAATACTAGGCCTGCTGTAGTATTGGCTAAACCTAACCAGCCTAGCGTTTGCGCCATAGGCAATAGCACTACTTGGAAGGGAATAAAACAGCCAAATAGCAACAGACCAAAAAATAAGTCGCTACCTTTAAACTTCCACTTGGTTAATACATAGCCATTTAGTGCACCAAGAAAAGTCGAGATAAGGACTGCAGGCAAAACAATTTTTAGCGAGTTAAAAAAGTAGCCTGAAACCCCTTCACAAGCTACCCCAGTACAAGCACTGGACCAAGCCTTGCCCCAAGCATCAAACACAAACTCTTTTGGCCAGGATATTAAAGTACCAGTACGAATATCAGCCATGCTTTTAACTGATGTTAAAAACATAACCACCAATGGCATCAAGTAAAACAGCACTAAAAATGCCAAAATAGCGTAAATAAATACCCGCCCCAATTTTGCAGAAGAGGTTTGTGGCCCTAATACAGTACTATCATGCATTGCGGGTACCTCTCAGCTCTGAATATAAATAAGGAATTAAAATCGCTAACACACCAGCTAACATCATCATTGCACTGGCAGAACCTAACCCAATTTGGCCACGGGTAAATGAGAACGCATACATAAAGGTTGCAGGTAAGTCAGTTGAATAGCCAGGCCCACCATTGGTTAATGCTTTAACCAAGTCGAAGCTCTTGATGGCAATATGGCAAAGGATAATAAAAGCACTGAAAAATACAGGACGTAAGCTGGGTAAAATAATCCGCAAATAGATTTTTGGTAAACTGGCGCCATCAATTTGAGCAGCTTTGATTATTGAGCTATCAATTGATCGTAAACCAGCCAAAAATAATGCCATAACAAACCCGGAAGACTGCCACACCGCGGCTATTACCAGGGTATAAATAGCCATATCAGAGTTAATTAACCAATCAAAGGTGAAATTTTCAAACCCCATGTCTTTCACTAGACGCTCCAGGCCTAAACCAGGGTTTAAAATCCATTTCCAGGCTGTACCAGTTACAATAAAAGAAAGCGCCATAGGGTAAAGAAACACTGTTCTTATAGCACCTTCAGCACGAATACGCTGATCCAGCAAAATAGCCATAAATATGCCTAGCGCCAGACAAATTAAGATAAATAAACCACCAAATATGAATAAATTATCTACCGCTACGCCCCAGCGTTCATTTTCAAATAATTTTTCGTACTGCAAAGTTCCTGCAAATTTATAATTGGGCAAAAAGCTGGATTTAGTGAAAGAAAGTACACCGGTCCAGATAACATATCCATAGATAAACACTATGGTCATTAAAATAGTTGGTGAAAGCACCAACTTAGGAATTTGATCCGCAATAAAATCAAGCGGCTTCTTTTTTGTTTTAGCAATAACCACTTGCATCTCTTCTGCATGCACACTCATAGTACAAGCTCTCTTATACTGTAACGCTGTTTATAGAGCCTTAACCTGATAAATCAGACTAATATTTTTTGTCAGCAATTTAATATGGATTATGGAGTAATCCTAAATGCCAACAGCAGCCGTATTATCTTCCACTGTTGGCATTGACTTCTTATATACTGGCTTTCACAGCCTTGGCTAATTTTTGAGTAGCTTCTTTAGCAGTTATTTTATCACTGTTAAAGTAGTTAGAGACCACATCAAAAATTGCACCTTGTATATAGGAAGTTGTAGACATGCCATGAGCCATACTTGGTACTAGCCCACCAGACTTACTGGTAGATACAAAACTATTCATGGAGTCTTTGGCACAACTATCAAACTTCTCCATATTCATGCCTAAGCGTACAGGAATTGATCCTTTGTTTAGGTTGAAGACTTCTTGGAACTCAGGCTCAAGGATGGTTTTTGCCAAGGCAGCCTGCGCCTTTTTGTTTTCTGGATCTTTCACATTAAACATGGCAAAACTATCAATGTTAAAGGTAAAGCTGTTTTGTGTGCCTGGCGCAGGTACACAGAGGTAATCTTTGCCTGGTTTTTTGCCTGCTGCAGCAAACTCACCTTTAGCCCAGTCACCCATCAGCTGCATAGCCGCTTCACCTTTAATTACCATAGAAGTGGCAATATTCCAGTCACGACCTGGCGCATCTTTATCCATATATTGCTTCAAGCTTTTGAATACCTCGAACACCTCAACCATCTTGTCGCTTTGCAAGGTTTTCATGTCATGTTCAACAAAAGCTTTTCGGAAAAACTCTGGACCACCAACGCCTAATGCCACTGATTCAAATACAGTTGCATCCTGCCAAGCTTGACCACCATGTGCTAAAGGTACAAAACCCGCTTTTTTGATTTTTTCAGCAGCTTCTTTAAATTCAGCCCAAGTAGTCGGTACTTTTGCACCAGCTTTTTTGAAGATTTCTGGGTTAACCCATAACCAGTTTACTCTGTGCACATTGACAGGCACAGCCACATACTGGTCATCATACTTCATGACTTTACTGACAATTTCAGGCATTAAAGAAGACCACTTGTTCTCCTCTGCCACTTTATCCAGATCAGTAAGGAAGCCTAGTTCTCCCCACTCTTGGATATCTAACCCCTTAATTTGTGCTGCAGAAGGAGGGTTTCCGGAAACTGCACGAGACTTCAATACAGTCATCGCACTTTCACCACCGCCTCCAGCGACAGCGAAGTCTTTCCAGGTATGGCCTTGTTTTTCAAGCAGTTCTTTCAGTACTGCGACAGACTTGGCCTCACCACCAGAAGTCCACCAATGCAATACCTCTACTTCACCAGCATAGGCACTTAAGCTCATAACACTGGAAGCAGCAATGGCAAGTAATGACTTTTTAAATTTTTTCATAAATCAGACCCTGTAAATAATTATTATCGTCGTCTGTCTCTGACAAATGCCCCTAAAGAGTGCACTCCTGCACTATAGCGACTACCTGGAGTGTATTAAGAGCGCTAGAGGATGTAACGTAAGATAACGCAAGCTAATGTAACAAAGTCTTACAAGTGTGGCACTTATTCTTTAAGAAGCTGCAGTTCTGGATATTTTTCATCCAAATCTATTAAGGTTTGGTTACAAAAAAGTAGCGGTGTTTTAGGGCTGTTAACTTTAAGTTAAAGCAGTTTGCTACAAAAGTCACACTCCAACATTGCTGTAAACAGAGTTAGTCAGTTCTTCCTTGGTAGCAAAGATAAGTCTAAACAATAATAGTGAATCATTGATGACAAAAAACGAACAAACGGCAGCATGAGATTACAAGCTGGCTTGAACAGCTGCTCCAAGCTGCCGAGTTGCCTCTTTTGGTGAGATTTTGTCATTTCGAAAAAATTCAGTAATAACTTCAAAAATTGCATTTTGTGTATAAGTTGTAACAGCCATGCCATGAGAAAGACTAGGTATAATCTTAGCGTCTTTACTGGTAAGCACCTTTTTACTCTCCTTAGCACATGCATCAAAGTTATCAAGAACCATATCTTGGCGAACAGGTATAGACCCCTTATTCATATTGAATGTTTGCTGAAACTCTTTATTCAGAATGTTTTTGACTAAGTCGGCTTGCGCTTTTTTATTCTCAGGATCAGATATTTCAAACATAATGAAGCTATCAACCACATAAGGAAAAGACATTGATGTGGATGGAATTGAAACACATAAATAGTCTTTACCGAGCTGTTTTTTTTCAGTAATAAACTCCCCCTTTGCCCAATCTCCCATAATTTGCATAGCGGCTTTACCATTAATGACCATGCTAGTCGCAGCATTCCAGTCTCGATCTAACGTATTTGGATCCATATACTGCTTGAGTTTTCTAAAAGCCGTAAAAACATTCACCATCTTTTCACTGGTTAAACTTACATTGTCTAGCTCCACAAATGCCTTAACATAGAATTCAGCGCCATTCATAGCTAACATTAACAGTTCAAACACTGTCGAGTTCTGCCATGATTGGTCTCCGTGAGCAATGGGTGTGATACCTGCTTTTTTAAGTGTTTCAAGAGTCACCCAAAACTCATCTAAATTAGTGGGAATCTTGGCTCCTGCTTGTTTAAATAATCTTGGATTAACCCATAGCCAATTTACCCGATGAACATTAACAGGCACTGCGACATAATGGCCGCCATAGCTGACAAGCTTTCGAACAAAGTCTGGCAATATCGCTTCCCATTTCTGCTCGTTAGCAATTTTGTCTAAATTTGTAAGTAGGCCTAGTTTGCCCCACTCTTGAATATGATGCCCTAAAATTTGTGTTGCTGTGGGAGGAAAACCTGACAGGGCTCTGGACTTTAATACCGCCATTGCTTTATCACCACTGCCACCCACTACAGCAAAATCTTTCCAGCTATGGCCCTGTTTAACCAGTTTTTGTTTGAGCACGTCCAGCGAGCGAGCTTCTCCACCAGAGGTCCACCAGTGTAGTACTTCAACCTCCCCAGCAACTGAGATTTGGCTCAGCATCAAAATCAGAGCACCAAGCATAGGGAAAAATCTCTGCTTAACGTTCATACCTTTACCTTATTATCATTCATTTCAGCTATATCCATAACTTGCTGCAACTCTATTCCCTTTCTACACTAGTTGGACTAACAATTGCTTCCACACACTTATAGCTTAATATAGATGTTAGACACTCGTTTTTGTACAATAAATTAATTAACTGGTATTGCTTATTGTATATTAAAAATATTTTTTCCATTTTATCATGTAAGCTTTCAGCCTGGCTTAACTTAGTACTATTTCTAACTGTTTATATTCAGTACTTGCATGCAGCTTCTACTCCTGCTTCTAACTGTCTGAAAACACCGTTGACTTTTGCTGCACCATTATCTCCCCCATACCATACTAATAACCAACAAGGCTTTATCGATAGATTTTTAAATTTAATTTTTTCTGATATAGGTTGCAAAATAAAAATTATTACGCTACCTGCTATGCGAACATTAAGTGAAACCAATAAAGGTAAGCTAGATGGTACTTTTATGTTTTCAGATGAAGTTTATATTGACGAATACCCAAATCTAATAAGAATTGAGCCAAGTTACTTTAGTTACTTTTTAGCTTTTACCGGGTTTGGTAAGTTACCTAGGTCAGATAAAGAGGTTTCCACCTACAGACTAGCAACTATTAGGGGCATGTCATTACCGCATACACTTATAGATCATCAGCATATTTTTCTTGCTAAAGATTTAATTCAGTTGACCACTCTACTACAACGCAACCGGGTAGACGTAGCCATAATGCCTGTAGCCGTTGCTTACTTTTATAAACAACAAAGCTGTTTCAAGTCATTAAATATAACAGTTTATTCAGAGCTAAGTGTTAATTTATATATTTATTTACACAAACGGCACCATAATATCAAAGTCCCTCTCGGTAACAGCGTGCGCCGACTTAAACGAAGCAAACAGTATCAGCACCTTTTGCAAACGGCCATCAGAAAAGGACTGGATATTCCGTTAGCAACATGCTAAATGCGCAAAGCTGAGAATACCACTCACTAATGCCTAGGCAAGACAACTCTTACGATAAGCCCACACTCAGGATGATTATCAAGTATTAGCTCACCACCATGGGCTTTCACTATACTTCTCGCGATACCTAATCCTAAACCAGTACCACCTGTATTACGATTACGGGATTTTTCTATGCGGTAATAAGGCTCAAAAACCTGATCAAGCTCTTTTTCAGAAATACCTGGTCCATAATCACGAATAATAATTTTAATTTCATCGACACCATCTTCAAGGTTTAACTCTGCTCGTTCACCATAAAAAATGGCATTGTCAATTAAGTTGGTTAAACAACGTTTAAGAGCCAACGGTTTACCCATATAAGGTTTTTTGATTTTCCCATAAATGTTAATTGAGTGGCCCGCTTCTTCCACATCTCGTTTTAATTTATTAATAATATCCATTAAGTTTGTTGGTGATTGCGGCTCGTCAAGCTCAGTATCCTTGGCGCATTGCAAGGCGCCTTTGACCATTATTTCTAACTCCTCCAAATCGGTAACAAACTTTTCTCTGCTTACTTCCTCTTCCAGCATTTCTGCTCTTAGCCGCAGCCGGGTAATCGGGGTTTTCAAATCATGAGAGATAGCAGCAAACAATCGAGCCCGGTCATCAATATAACGTTTAAGCCGCTGCTGCATTGCATTAAACGTTCGCGCAGTGGCTATCATTTCCTTACTGCCTTTTTCTGCAAGCGGGGGATGGTCTAAATCTCTGCCCAAATCATCTGCAGCTTTAGATAACCTTGCTAACGGCTCTGTCAACCAGCGTACAGCGAAAAAAGAAATTAATAACACACATACCATGGTTAACCCTAAAAATAATACCCGCTCAAATGATATAAATTCAGTCTTAGCTAAAAAAGTCGGGTGAGGTATGAGCGCAGCTACATATAGCCACTCTTTTTCTGCTAGTTTTATCTGAGTAACTAAAATTGGAGGCGATAAGGGTTTAATCAGTAAGCTATGATGTGCCCAGCGGGGAGGCAAGTCGGTCAAGTAGGTATTATTATTAAAGACTTTTAGCTTTTCTGACTCAGCAAATTGCACAATTATTTTTGGTTTGCTACCCAGCTCTTTCCGTAAAATTGTATAAAACTGGTCAATTACTATGTCATGCAGATAACTGTCTGCCAGATCATCTACTAATATTTGTGCTTGGTTAACACTAACAAAAAAGCGTGTTCCTCCCATATTACGTAACTGATCAAGCACAATATGCCGATATTGATGCGGCAATGATTGGAAAAATTTTACTGTAGAAGCCACACCATAAGCCATATGATTCGCCATATTCGTAACACTGGCTTCCTCTGCTCGGCGAGCTTGAGTAATCCAAACAACACTGCTGATTACCTGAGCCAGCAAGACACCCAGCAACAGCACAACGACCAATCGCCAGCGTAACGACCCAGGCCAAAGCTTTTGTTTACTAAGTTTAGAAATCGACTTCATCTTGCTGAACGACAGGTACTGCTAATACATAGCCTACCCCTCTTACTGTTTTAATAATCTGAGGGTTCTTGCCATCATCACCTAGGCGATGACGTAGCCGGCTGATATGGACATCAATAGAACGGTCAAATGGGCTGGCTTCTCGCCCTCGAGTTAAATCAGAAATCTCATCTCGTTTTAGAATGGTTTGCGGGCGCTCTAAAAATAACATCAATAAAGCAAAATCGGCACCTGATAAGGTGACTTCATTACCCTTATCATCAACCAGTTTTCTGGCAGTTGAGTCTAACACCCAGTTCAAGAAACAAAAAAAGCGTTTGGCAGCAACCACCTCCTGCTGCCTATCTGACGACCCTGTTCTTCGTAAAATTGCTTTAATTCTAGCCAACAGTTCACGTGGATTAAAAGGCTTGGCCATATAGTCATCAGCCCCCATTTCCAACCCCACAATACTATCGGTTTCATCTGAGCTGGCAGTCAACATAATGATTGGTACATCCGACAATTGACGAATTTTCTGACAAAGTGAAAACCCATCTTCGCCAGGCAACATGATATCCAGCAAAATTAAATCGACTGCCTGAAGAGGAAATAAACGAAATAGTTCTGTCCCATCACCGGCTTGAAGAACTTGAAAACCATTTTTCGCCAGATAATCATGGAGCAACTGCCGTAGCTCAATGTCATCATCGACAACTAAAATTTTTTTTTCATTATACATGTAGTGTTTAATTGCCCCCTATCATCAGAGGACTTCGCAAAACGACCTCATTCGTCAACTTTTGCAACACCCTCACCACCTGCTATAACCAACAGCATTATTTACGACTGTATAACTATACCTAATGCATAGGGTTTCACCAACCTGCATGATGGAGGCGGAATTTTTGTGTTCTTTTCCTGCTTTAGCCTTTCAACGTTCTCTCGAAGCTGCCAAATTTCTCGCTCTAACTCTCGTATCCGCTGTTCTGTACGATAAGCACGTTCTCCTTGCCGCCATGCCTGTAAAAATTCAGGCTCTTCCTCAGCAGAACAGACCCCAGAGTAACTATAGCCATGCCGCCCCAAATAGTAGCCATTGGCTGGACGACAATAATGCCGAACCCCTTCCTCACGCCCCTGTTGATAAGTCGTTAAGTCCGGGGCTATGCCATACTTTGCACACGCTTTACGGTGTTCTGCAACAAACCCAGGCAGCCTTCCTTTTGTACCGTCTTCATAGCCAATAGTTCGCCAGTTTGCAGACAAACACTCTTCCTGGCTTAGGGTGACACATCCGTCCAAGCCAACAATAGCAAGCCCTACCAAACCCCAACGCCACACAGTGGCTATGTTTGTTGCAGTTTTGAACACCACTTTACCTGCCAACCCGTAACCCTTCATTACATTATAGAGCCAAAGCGAATGGCTTTTGGGCGAGTCGTCAGGTAACGAAGCTTTATGCAGCTTCGCGAAGGCTATACAGCTTATCTATTTTATGTGCTATCAAGCAGCCAGTTATTATTCTGAGAATCATTCTATATTGAACTTTCAACCAAATGACGTAATCTTTTAAATACTACCTAAGTAGTTTATCTGTTCAAATAGTCAGTAACCTTGATATAAGAGTAATCTACAAACCCAATGAAGCGATATTATAAACCAGCTGTTGCCCTTCTGTTAATTTGCATATTTACATTGACCGGTTGCTCCAACCAATCTTTCCAAATTGAAAATCTTGCAAAAACAGATACCGATTTAGTGACTGATTCAGTTCGGCAAAACATGGAGAAATTGCTTAAACGATTATTAATTAAGCTTTATAAACGTAATCCTGCTGAGCTAGCTAAGAACCCAGATCAAACCATTAAAACACGTACTAAGCAGTTGTTTAATGAAGCGGGCCTTAAACGTTATCCAGAGCTTTCTGGCAAACAAGCTATCGACGCCATGTTATTGGCATTTGATGATCACTTTCATGGTGATCGAGTATTTGCTTTAATGGCAGGCTTAACCGATATGATCAAACAGTCTTATAATTATCGTAACGAGTTTTTTGTATTAGATGAATTAGACCAACAAAAACTTTACAATAGCGCAAGAAATATTGAGGTACTGGCCTGGCGGTTAAACCATCGACTTAATTCACAAGAAAAGCCTTATCTACTAACTAATGCGACCAACAGTAACTCACTCAACTTAAGTTTTGAGCGGTTATTTGGAAAAATGATTGCCTTACAGGATATGATGGCCATGATCATTGCAGATAAAACTAACAGAACAATTAATTTTATAGTTAGAGGTGTAGCAACAGGAACATTTATACCTATTTAATCAAACGACATTAATAGTAGCTTGATGTTTTCATATACCTTACCCACCAGTTTAAATTGGTGGCAATGAACTCCCTTCAAATATAGAGTTATTCATAATTCAAATAACGAATTAACACTTATAGTGATAATAACTAAGCTATAGTCATTAGCTAATAGTTAATTATAAATTGTTTCATTAATTCTTTGGTTAAAGCTCCTTACTTAAGCTAGGATTGAAAAGTCAGCTGTCTGCATATGAAGGAGCCTCGTAGCATGTATCTTAGGAAAATAAAGTCTCACCACCTACCTATTCATGAGCTCAACATTATTTCCCATGAAGGGGACATATATTTAGCAGAAGTTCGCATCCATGATCACATCAGTGTCATCCGAGACGAAATAACAGACCAGCCAGTTATTTTTCATAGTGTTAACAGCGTTAAGGAAAGCTTTCAAGGTATTAGTATCGCTTGCATGAACCTTGTGCACTATACGCCTTACGATGAAATGATAGGCAATGATACCGAGTGCGCAGGAAAGATGGTTATACATTCGCATGTAGCATAACCAGTGGTATAAAGTTCTAGATAACTTAGTTGCTAAGTATACCCTTCAGGATTCATTACATTGTTCAATTGCCTAACCTAAAAATCCTTCGCACTGGGTATACTATTTTCGTTTCACTTAGAACATGTCAACTTTTAGTATTACTCAATTCCGAATTTTTTCTTGCTTGGGGATGGCTCTAGCGTAAACGCCTGGTCCTAAAGTTACTTCACCAGTAGCTATATTGGATAATCCACCACTTTTATTAAAAAACACCCATGTAGCTGATATCAATGCAATGATAACGAGCACTTTTTTCATACCAGACCACCAATATTTGCCCCCTCCTATATATTCTAGATCATCAAGGCTATTACTCCTCCCATGGAGGCTTGCTTTCTAACAGCTCTTGAAGGGCTGGGCTTGGTTCTTTTTCCAGCATCTCTAGAAACTCCTCGTAAATATCATCCTTTAAAATAATGTTTGCTTTGGGGTGATCAAAGTCAATTTCATCCACACCTGGCATATACAACAGATCAGCTATACTGTCTGAGTCACTCATTTTTTCACCAATCTAGAATCAAATCCAAAATCAACAATTTCACTTATATCAAGCTTATCAAAATCCGGGTGCTCTGGATTAAGTATGTAATTTGACTCTTCAGGAACAATTACGCTCGGCACCCTAAGCAGCAATGACAGCTTGTTTTGCACCCAGTAATCACCTGTAGCCTGTGTATCTGGCTCCATTTCGTAAGACTGCCAGTTTGACGGTAAACTATCCGTATCTAAATCCATTGCTAACGACTCATCAAACGATACTGATAGCTTATAATATTGTGTCAGTATATCCGACTGCTTGAGGTGCACTAACAATTCCATAGAGGCTAGCGCCAAGCTCTCAGCAAAATATACAACTCTTGTTCCCTTTGAGTTCCAGCGCCCACCAAATAAAAAGGCCTCTTCGCCTGATAACATCTCTTGTGGTGTTTTTGAGTATTCCGGTGCTGCTATTCTCCATCCTTTTAGCATTAACTAAACACCCCATGCCGGATACGCCCGATAAGGTCTTCTACTTCCTTAGCGCCGAATTCTGTTCTGGCATACTCCAGTGGGGTTTTACCACCAAATAAAGGCTCTGGTGTCTGTAGCCAGTCTCTTGCCTTCTCGTCGTCGTCCAGCATCATAGCTTTTACTAAGTCATATAGCTGAGCAAACCGATACACCTTGCTTGATTCATCTGGCGTCAGGCGTCCTGCTTCTTTTCGACGGCTTAGGGTAGCTTTTGACATACCAGAAATTAGCAGGAAAGTTTTTTGATCAATTCCTAGCGCCTTTTCAATATCAGCAATAGCCTTTACTGAAAGGCCTTCTAACAATGAGGTCTGAACTTTTACCCGGTCAACGCCAATTACACGAGCAATTAGCTTGCTCTTTTTGAGAGACTTGGCGGGGTTAAATTGAAGCTTTGAGCTTCCGCTTTCTACTCTTCCAGAGGCAGTCATTTTGCTCTCCTTGTTGTTTCATATGATATTTTTAATTGTATCATATGATCCTTCCTCTGGCGTAAGAGAACTACCCAGCCACTAACATCAAGCTATTTTATTGCTTGCACTTAGCAGTCTGACTCATCAATAACTAAGATATACATAAATAGGCAACATGCTTGTTATTGCTTAACAAGCTCGAAAGGGTTCTACTCTATGGCAAGAATTTTAATCGTAGATGATTCAGCAACAATGATAGAAGGACATAAAGCAATTCTTGAGGGGCTTGGGCACACTATATATTCAGCCGAAAGCGGTGAAGAGGGTGTTGAAAAAGCAATTGAGATTTTGCCAGACTTGATCCTGATGGACATAGTTATGCCTAAAATGAATGGATTTCAAGCCACGAGAAAAATCACTACAGATGATCGCACCAAACATATTCCAGTAGTGATCCTGTCAACAAAAGATCAGAAAACAGATATCTTGTGGGGTAAGAAGCAAGGAGCCAAAGGGTATTTGATCAAGCCTGCTGACAAAAAGGAGCTAGCAAGCACTATCGACCAACTTTTAGAAGAATCCAACAAGTGACACTCTCAGGCTTTTGAAAGAGCTTTGACGCTTAAGTAATGCCCTAATTCAGCTAGCTAAATTAATAGGCTGAAAAGTCGAGCATTGCGTAAATAAAATCCTCTCCGATAAACCAGGGGGGATTCAGTAGAGCTAGACCAGCATCTTTCCTCATTTTTAATATGGCAAAAATGACCACAATTGAAAGTGCAAATTCGCAAATGGTTGCCAGCCAGAAGTCTATGGGATTACTTGATCGTTCAATGTGGAGGCGACGCTGAACCAAAGTGTCTATTTTCCCAGTTAATACAGCAGAAATGGAATTTCCGAACCACATACCTCCAGCGATAGCGACTAAAGCATAGCCTCCCCAACCTATTAATAATCCAATTACAAACCATGAAAATGCGCTATATGCAACAAAGTTCTTCATATTGAAGTCCAGCAGCAGGTTCAAACCATAAGTTTTATTATAAATAGGTTTCGAAACCCCCTCCATTTCCCCCTAACCCGCTAACACTCACAAAGGACAGCCCAGCAATGCCAGGCAAGAAACACAAGCCCCTAATCGAAATCACATGCAGAGAAATAACAGAACAAACCACCGCATTCTTGAAGGCTAGCGGCAAGATAAAGGAAGTGCCACCGGCTACCTAGCATTAAGGACGTTAAGGGATCGTATCAGGCGATTTCTTTCTTAATGGTTTTAATCATCTAGTGTAGCTGCTATAACTATGTTAAACATACACACTACATGATAATGAAAAAGTACTGTTATTTCTTAGTTATTATCGGAATATTTCTCAATAATACCAGCAAAACACAAGCTGAAAGTACACACTTAACTGCTGCTACACTACATTACCCCCCTTATGAATATAGCGAAGATGGCACTGCCAAAGGGCTTGCCATTGATATTATCAAGGAGATTTTTAAACGAATAAAGCCTACCAAGAAAGTCAGCTTTATTTTTTACCCATGGGCCAGAGCAGTTAGCCAGGTGAAGACTGGACAAAACGATATTCTATTTAATGCTGGTAAAAACAATGCTCGTCAAAAATGGGGAGTCTATGCCAATAGTATTCTAATTTTACAAAAGTATGCTTTTTTTGCTCGTAAAGGGGCTAATATCCGTTTAACCCAGGAGCTTAATGGTATTCATAATTACTCTGTAGGCATTCGTCGAGGTTATTTGTATGGAAGCGGTTCTTTTAGAAAAGCGCTTGATGATGCTCAGTTTAAAACTGTATATGAAACTGACTCTGTAGAACAAAGCGTACAAATGCTACTTGCTGGGAGAACTGATTTTTTTATAGCCGATATTATTCCTACGCAATATTATTTAAAAATACAGGGGCTGAGTGACAAACTGGAAATGGTCTATACACCTGATCATAAAACTCTGATTATACTAGAGTGGCCAACCTATTTGCTGTTCTCTAAAAAAACAATCTCCTCTTCTTTTGTTTCCAAGGTTGAAGCAATATTAAACCATATGAAACAAGATGGAACGTATGACCGCATTTATCAAAACTACCTTATCCCAGAGTAAACGGTGATACTTAATGAACAATGGTTTGTCTCACTTAACAACCTCCCCCGGCTAGATCAACTCCCCATCACACCTATATACCTTAGGACAGCAGGCTGCCCCCTTTTTGTGTATAATACCTGGCTAACCAAAGTAGGAGCTCTCATGGCACGTAAAAAGCAAGATGACCTATCAAGTGAAACCCGTCAGAAAAGCATTGACGATCAAGTAGCAGCCTTCCTTAAAGCGGGTGGAGAAATCCAAGAGATACCCAAAGGTCAAAGCGGCATAGCAAAAGGCAATAACACTCGCATAGGCATAGTGCTTGGCAGCCCCTCTACACAGAAAAAATAGCTAGGTAGTATAATTTATAGTGGTCCCCAAAAATGAGACAGTGGTTTAAGATAGAACTAATGTTGAAAAAGGGGAACCTCTATACAAGGACAAATACCATCAAAACTTGAAGAATTGGCCGATATACAAGAATACAACGACATTAAAAAATCTATCAGAAATGGCGAGACAGAACTAGTACCTGATGCTGTTGTAACTCGCTTGCTTGATGGTGAAAGCCCTGTAAAGGTATGGCGCGAGCATCATGGACTAACACAGTAAACGCTTGCTAAAGCTGTTGAGATTACAGCGGTGTATTTAGCACAGGTGGAACAAGGCAAGCTGAGTATTTCTACTGAAGCGCTGGGGTTATTGCAGAAAAACTAGATATTGAGCTGGGTGATTTGATGTAAGTCAGCGCCCAAGCTAAACGGCAGTAACCGTCTAGCCTGCGAATAACCTATAAAGGCACTACATTCTCAGCCTGCGGTCCTTTAGGGCCTTGGCCTTGAGTGAATTCTACTTGCTGACCTTCATTAAGAACTTTGAAGCCTGAAGTCTGGATAGCGCTGTAGTGAACGAAAACGTCTGGCCCACCTTGCTGCTCAATGAAACCAAAACCTTTAGATTCGTTGAACCACTTAACTGTACCAGTTTTTTGATTAGACATATTTTCTTGATCTTCAAATAATAAATTGATAGTAGCTAAGGGGCTCAGCACCCCTAGCGTCTTACGCCAGTTATGGCCTAGCGTAAGAGTGAGGCTAATCTAACAGGGTGTTATTGTCTGGTCAAGTTTCATACAAAGCAAAACTGATTTGTGGCAACAGTTCCATAAGGGTAGTTTATCGAGGGAGTGCGTAGCACTGCTAAGTAGTTGCCTTTTTGAGCTTGCAAGCTAAGTTACATGTTATTGATGCTCTTTGACCTTTCCTTAAAGGGGCTATTTCAGCACTAAACACCCTGTGATTACTACTGAAATTACATCCCATCTCTTGTACTAGGTGTGGTGCAAATAAATTGAAGCCTACATAAGCACATGATGAGTATCGATTAGACAATACACCGTTATTAATATATACCTCACATGTAGTTAAACTGGCTCTTTTAAAATAATTTTTCTTTCCTTCTGCCTTTATTTCCTTTACTGCAGCTTTATTGCACAAGAATAGGAATGATGTATATGCTTCTAGTGCAATATATAAATTTTCAAACTTTTCAGATACGGCAGTAGGCGATTATATAAAAATAACAACTAAAACTTTTACAGATTGCTTTGCAGTTAGCACCATAAATTTAACCTTTCACTTAGAATATTTGCTCCCTATTAAAAAGGTAGTATTGATGAAAAAATATGCACTAATTGTTGCCCTTTTGCCTTGCATTGCTGTTGGAAAAAGCATCAAAGATAAGGAGTTTGGTACTGCGGTAGTAAAGGAAGTAACCAGTATCTATGATGGCGACACGTTCCGTGTAAATATTAAGGGCTGGCCTAATATTGTTGGTGAGCGTATCTCAATCAGAGTTAAAGGCGTTGATACGCCTGAGATCAGAGGTCAGTGCGAGAAAGAGAAGAAGCTGGCCAGGAAAGCTAAACAACATACTGTTAGCTTGCTGCGCTCAGCTAAAAAGATTGAGTTGCGCAATATGCAGCGGGGGAAGTATTTTAGAATACTGGCGAATGTCTACATAGACGGCAAGAGTCTTACCGATAGCCTGATCAAAGCCAAGCTTGCTAGACCATACGATGGCGGTAAACGACAAGGGTGGTGTAAGTAAATTTATAGCTAGGAGGCTCAGCACTCCTAGCACCCTTCACTGTCATGGCCAGCTCAAGGCGGGCCAACACTAACAAAAACCCACGACAGCACAACTTTTGTACACATATTGCTGTATATCAATGTTACATGGTTTCGCGTGGAACATTTTGTGTTTTATAGAGCAACGGACCTAGCCCCATGTGGGCTTTGTTATCCCCTCAACACCGTGAGTTATTTATAATCATCCACGGTAATCTGTCCCGCCTCACGACAACGGGCCACTAGCCCAGCGAGCTTGATTTGTTGTTTATCCAATTCCATCAACTGCTTTTTATAAGTATCAGCTGTTGTCACCAGCTCTAATGATTCCAGTAAATCAATCAGCTCAACCACTGCCTGACGGGCATTACCCGCTTTCCCCATGACATTATCCAGCTGGGTTGGGGTAGGTAAACTTTGAGACATAGTGAAGTCCCCCTTTCATTTCAGTCATACGATAATGCAATGATACCGCAAAAAACGAACTCCCCCTAAGTAAACGGCAACGGTCTTTTATTTTTGCTTGGTTAACCCGAGGGGATGGAGTGGTTTTTGTGGTTTGCGGGTATTTTTACATTAAATAATTCTAATTTAGATGGTATCAAACCAAGGGATACATATTATCGTTTTCGATAGTATACTACGGGTTTCGTTCAAAAATAGCCGCTTCTCTGTCTTAGCGGGAATAATCGGCTATGTAAGCCTTAAAAACTGGTTAACTTTTGTATAATAGTTAACCAGTTTTCACTATATAAATCAATCACTTCGGATTTTACTACAAGCTTAGACTTGTTCGTCCAATAAAGCAGCTCTCATAAGTAGCTATACTGGTTACAAGGCTTTATATCTAGTAGAACCTATATGCTTAAACACATTCGAATACCTATACTGTCACTGTTATTATTTAGCCCTTATTTAGTAGTAGCAGAAGACCAACCAACTATTATAGCCACTGGGGATTGGGCACCTTTTACCGGCAAAAGTTTGCTAAATGGCGGGATGCTAGTAGAAGTGGTTGAAGCGGCATTAAAGCAAACAAAGCACCGGTATAAGATAGACTACCTACCCTGGAAAAGAGCCTATAAAAGCCTAATAGAAGGTAACATAGCGGCATCCTTCCCATGGATGTTGACTGAAGAGCGTCAAAAGTTATTCAGCATCTCAGATAGCATCTATAAATCAACAGAAAGGTTTTTTGTAAGTAAAAATTTCAGCATAGATTATAAAAAAGATCAGGACATTAAGGGATTGCGTGTATGCTTACCATTAGGTTGGACACAAGCTCCAATTCAAAAATTTTTAGACAAAAAAACTTTAAGTTTATATCAGCCAAAGACAGAAGAAGATTGTTTTGAAGCCATAACTCTAAAACGCGCGGATTTGTATTCTGTCAACTCTATATCAGGATGGGAAGCAATTAGGAAAGCAGGTTTGAAATCAAGTGATTTTAAAATACTAGGACCAGTTATTAGAGAAAATACATTTGTTCTTCTTGCTTCAAAAGAGTATAAAAATAGCGCTGAACTTATAAAAGATCTTAATGAAGGTTTGAGAGTCATTAAAAATAAAGGTATTTATCAAAAAATAGTTGATAAACATATATCTGCTATACAAGGGAAGTAGCGGTCAACTACACATTTACAGTTAGACACACTCAAATCTCATAAAAATACAACTTGTGTATCTCCTTTTCTTCAATACCCAGATAGTCCAGCGCCTGCATTTGGGTAGCGTGTCCGAAGGCTTCCATCAATACCGGTACCAGGGCATTGTTGCCTTTGCATTGCCAGTAGCCCCATGTCTTGCGCAGGGTGTGGCTGCCGTAGTTTCCCTTAAGTACAACGTTCTTGCACCATTGCTTAACCAGGCGGTTAACGTAGGGCACAGTGATAGGTCCTCGCTGGCCTTGGAACAATAGCTCATCTGGCGCATAGCCTCGGCTAGCGAGTAGTTGCTGTATTGCATCGGTGGCAGCTTGGTTAAGTACCACCTTGCGATATTTATTATTTTTTTATCAGAAGAGCGGAGTGCAAAACTTCACTTAAGAGCCAATCTTATCAATCCTGTTTTGCTGCTGAAATTAATACCCATACTTTTATTGAAACGGTATATACTGTACAACAACCGCGTACCCTGAACGCAGTTACATATTGATCTGTATAATTATCAGGGTTAAGTAGGTAATTACATTTATGGATAGTTTTGTATCTGAGTTTCTCACTCCAAAAAATATTCATGTACAGCCAGCCAGTGCTACTCGTGCAAAAGTAACTCTAGAACCATTAGAGCGTGGTTTTGGGCATACTTTGGGTAATGCCCTTCGTCGAATCTTGCTTTCTTCAATGCCTGGTTGTGCAGTTGTTGAAGTGGAAATTGAGGGTGTATTACACGAATATAGTGCGATTGAAGGTGTCCAGGAGGATGTCATTGAGATCCTGCTAAACCTAAAAAGCATAGCTGTAAAAATGCATGGTCGTGATGAAGTGATTCTCTCTTTATTCAAAAAAGGGGCTGGAGTAGTCACTGCCGGTGATATCCAACTTGATCACGATGTTGAAATTGTCAACCCCGACCAAGTCATTGCTCACCTGAGTGGTGCAGGTGAGCTTAATATGAAGCTCAAAGTTGCTCGTGGTCGTGGCTATGAACCTGCTGATGCTAAGTCGGGAAATGAATATAGTAGCCGCTTAATTGGTCATTTACAGCTTGATGCCACATATACTCCAGTTATCCGTGTTTCTTTTGCGGTGGAAAATGCTCGTGTTGAACAAAGAACAGACCTTGATAAACTTGTGATTGATTTAGAAACTAATGGCACATTAGATCCAGAAGAAGCTATTCGTCTAGCTGCAACCATTTTTCAGCAGCAGCTGGCATTTTTTGTTGACTTAGAAGAAATTAAGGAGCCTGAACCAGAAAAAGAGGATGAAATTGATCCAGTTCTTTTATGCTGTATTGATGTTTTAGAGCTTTCCGTACGCGCTTCGAACTGTTTAAAAGCAGAAAATATTTATTACATTGGCGATCTGATTTTACGTACAGAAGTTGAGTTACTAAAAACACCTAATATGGGTAAAAAATCTTGTGTTGAAATTAAAGATGCGCTTGCTTCTAGAGGATTATTTTTAGGTATGCGTTTAGACAATTGGCCTCCTGCTAGTTTAAAAAAAGACGATAATATAAAAATTTTTAAGCCATTATTTTCAAAATATTAAACAATATTTATTGATAAATAAAAACCACGTCCTGTGGGCGTGGTCATCGTCAGAGGGTGAATTATTTACTAGTAACTCGATTCCGAAGTTTTTTTAGGTTGACATAACTGCTAATTTATTTATGCAGCCGCTCTGTATTTTAATGAGTCAGTGGGCTCTTGTTTGCCCAAATCTAAACCCGCTAAATGCTTTTTCGAGCGGCGCTCAGGAAGCACACTGATTATTGCAGCGGTAAAGGCTTTCAGTTGCTGTTTTGGTTCATCAGCCGTGACAACTGCTTCTACAGTTTTTATTAGGGCTTCTGTTTTGATTCGCTCAGTCAAACAGCCAACAGGAAGCCCGGGCTGCTTATTTTCAAGGCGGACGGATTGCTCTGGATGTAGCAGTAACATATGGTCGTACAGCAGGCTCATGATCACGCCTCGCGTTGATCCTTCTTCGCCTTGTTGTTTGGCCAATCGGTTCCAGCCAGCATGTTGCTTCCAGTCCTCAATGAAAACCTCAACTAACCATCTCAATGTATAAACCCTAGCAATATCACCATGCCGCCAGGACATGTCGGATGCCACTAGATATCGATAATTTTTTTCTCCCTCATATTTCAAAGCAACCACAAACCGCTTTTTACCATGGGCTTTCACATAAACCCGAGCCGCCAGCATGGTGATTGACTGTGTTTTTTGGCCTCGGATAATTAACTTGGTATCGACGCCTGTTTGGCGTGCAAAGTAATGTGTAAGTCGTACTTTTTTTCCTTGGGAAAGGATTAGTTGATTGGAGCGTAATTGACTCACCACTTGAGCACCACCCGTCGCAATGGAAGCCTTATCCATGAATTCTGCTGTGCTATACAGTGCATCAGCAATGACCGCATTAATCTTTATATCAGAAAATGACAATGAAAATGCTTCAACCATCTCAAGTGCTAAAGCTTGTTTGGTCGGATAATCTGGGTTGGGCTTAGGTTTTTTGGGTCTTTCTTTTCCAGGAATACCCAGCCTCTTTAGGGCTTTATTTTTCTGACGCCAAGCACTTAACGCTGGATCAGGTGTATAAAAGCGAAAAGCAATCGGTAAGGTAGCTACAGGTGTCACCAGTAGCATAAACACTAGCTCTTGCCCTTGAACATAGCCGCCGGATTTTTTATGTTTTATTTTATGCACACCTTTAATACGTCGTGTTCTCTTGGAGCGGACTTTATCACTATCGTCAAAAATGAGTACTCCTCTCGTAATATGATAGTGATTGAGTACTTGTCGGACACTGGCTTGCAACAACAATGACCAGGCAATTTTACTATGGTAAAACATCCAACGTAATTGGTCCTGCTTGAATGCTCCTAAGCTACACCGCTCAAAAACAGCCCAGCAAAATACACCAGTGACACCAATTCCCATCAGCATAATAGTTAACCAGCGACACTGGATACGACTTAATCCAGGAGATTGAAAAGAAACAGTCAAGGTGTCGTTTAGAGTTTGAACAAACTTTATCACATGGGGAATAGGGGTAATCAACACAAGTCGTCATCAAGTCGCTATTGAAATACAAGCGCGATATACTACACCATCACTGGTCTGCAGGTGTCGTGTTGATCGTTCTTTGCTAGGCGAAGAAATGGAGCAATACCTGTAGTCCAGTCTTCTGAATCTCTCTCATCGTGCTAGTCAAGCATTAAAAACTTCGGAATCGAGTAGTAACCTAATTGCCAAACTGTATTGGATAACCATTTCTGTCAAAAGCCATAAAATTCGATAGCTTTCCTCCCGTTTCTACAGTTTGGACCATCATCTTTAATGGCTGTTCTGCCTCATCGGAACTCGGAGCCATGCCACCCCTACCAGAAAGACTAGCTACTAATACAATTTGCCAATCTTGTTCCATCCTTTCTGATTCTGTCACTAAATCAGAAAAACTACCCAATTCATCCAAAGTTTTGTCAACACACATGATTGGTTGCAATGCTCCCCCTTGGCCAGAATGAAAGCGATTTGCTTCATCATCCTTATGGTCTTTAGGCAGAAATGTCTTTAAAAAAACAAATAGTAAACGTTGCGGCTCGGCCTGCTTTCTTGCCACTGATAGCAAGGACTCGTAGCTGGTTATATTAATTTGTATACTCCTTTGGGTTGCTCACTATTAATGATTATCACTCAGATGTAAAATAATACCCTGACATCTTTCAATACAGTAAAGACTAGCATGTTAGTTGATATCTACCCATCACCTTGCTTTACTCTCACTCGATTCCAAAGTTTTTCATGCTTGACTAGCAGGATGAGGAAGATTTAGAAGACTGGACTACAAGCATGGCTCCATTTCTTCGCCTAGCAAAGAACGATCAACGCGAGGCGTGATCATGAGCCTGCTGTACGACCATATGTTACTGCTACATCCAGAGCAATCCGTCCACCTTGAAAATAAGCAGCCCGGGCTACCTGTTGGCTGTTTGACTGAGCGAATCAAAACAGAAGCCCTAATAAAAACTTTAGAAGCGGTTGTCACGGCTGATGAACCAAAACAGCAACTTGAAGCATTTACCGCTGCAATAATAAGTGTGCTTCCTGAGCGCCGTTCGAAAAAGCATTTAGTAGGTTTAGATTTGGGCAAACAAGAGCCCTCTGAGTCATTAAAATACAGAGCGGCTGCATGAATAAATTAATGGTTATGTCAATCTAAAAAAACTTCGGAATCGAGCATTAACAAAAACCATAAGTTATCTTTTACTTACAAGGATTAATTAATCCCAAGAAACCTCTCGACAATTCGACAGAATAGTTCCGGTTTTTCAGCATGTAACCAGTGGCCTGTGTTCGGAATTTCTCTTACTTGAGCATTTGGGAACATTGTTATAATTTCTTCTCGATGCTTTGGTAATAAATAGTCAGAATTCCCCCCCTTAATAAACAATACATCTCCATTGTGAGGCTTATCAAATGTTTGCCCATCAATAATATTTTCATATTGATTATGTAAAGCAGCTAAGTTCATTCGCCAGGTAAAGCCTGTTTCAGCATTTTTAACCAGATTTTTCAACAAAAAGCTTCTTACCGGCAATTCCTTAATATGCTCCTGTAAAATTTTATCTGCTTCAATACGAGATTTTATCGCTTTTGGGTTAATGGCCTGCAACCCTGCAAATACATCACTGTGCCTGGCTGTATATTTAATTGGCGCGATATCAGCTACTATCAATTTATTTACATACTGAGGGTTGGTTAAGGCAAGTTGCATTACAGCTTTTCCACCCATAGAGTGCCCTAATAAATGCGCCCTTTTAATCCCATTTTCGTCCATAAAGTGAGCAATATCACCCGCCATTAATTGGTGATCCATTCTGTCAGAGTGAGGAGAACGTCCATGATTTCGCATATCAAGAGAATAAACCATAAACTGTTCAGCTAAAATTTTGGCAATGCCTCCTAGGTTTTCCAGCGAACCGAATAAACCATGGACCAATATTAAAGGCTCGCCAGCACCCAATACCTTATGATGTAGTTTCAACATAGTTATTTCACAGCAGTAACATAACAATAATTTATATAACAACAATCTACCAAATCAACCTATCATCGCGATGTGATTATAATAGAATTTCGGTTATATTAAAATACACTTTTAAATTTATTTCGTTATACCTGCACGCAATTAAAACTGTTTTATCACGATTAAATCAAGATCCAGTAGACTCTAGAAATTATAAATTTAATCTGAACTATTCGACAAACTGTATTAGTATATTACTATACCCTACTTATTGGGTATAATAAAAAGGAATTTTGTACGAAAAAATGAAAAAGTGGTAGCAAAATGGAAATTTCTCCTTTTATCTTTTACGTTGGCATTGAAGCAATTACTATTCTAGCGTTCTCCTGCTTCTTTCTTGCCCTTCTTTTATTTAAGGCTAAAAAAATTCATGTAAACATATTACAAGCACTATACAATTATCAGCCCGACAAAAGAGTTTCATTTATTGAAGTTTTCAAACACTTCAGAAGTAACTCTCCAACAACAAAAATACATCAGCTTATGTCAGTTTGTGCTGAACAAGAACAAACTATTAACATGATGAAATTACAACTAGAGAAGCTAAGCTATCAAACAGAGTCTGATTCAGATGAAGGTATCTCACAAGAGTTAGTTGCCCAACAGAATGAAGTGATCAGACAACATGAAAATACGATTAACAATCTACAACAAGAACTTGAGAGTGCAAACTTAAAAATCAATGAGCTTCAAGCCTTATTAAGTAAAAATGATCTTATATCTGGATCAGAAGAAGACCTTCGTTCTATTATCCAACGATTCATTATCGAAATAAAAGAGCTGATGAACTGTATCTATACTCTTGAAAAAGAAAATGACTCATTAAAATCTAAGCTAGGCATGAACTCTTTTGAAATAAGCTAATTACAAGCAGTAATGATTGATTTGTATAACTAAATGTAATCACCAATAGCTAAAACCTAAGCTATAACAACTTTATCAGGCTTCAGACCATCAACAAAACCAACACTATTACGGCCAAATAAAGAAGGAATTGTTACTTTATTTTGCATATAGACTATTATCTACCGTAAATACTCCTACCTGAATAAGGGATATCAACAGCATCATAAGCATTTCCGCTTATTTATTTTTCTGCAAAAAAACACAAAATAGCCGCTATAAATATTCACCGTTTTTGAAATCTTAAATATGTGCTACAAACAATCGGCTACTAGCCTGTGTCCCACAGCACACGGTGCCTGCAAAGGTAAACAAGCCCTTTACTGTAGCCACCGCCACCTTAATTAAAACCAATTCACGGATTTGTGATTTAAGGTGATTTATAGCAAATGGCTATCAAAAACTGTGAATTCAAGATTTGAGTTTATCTCTACTTGGAATTATGTTTTATCGCCTGTTATCACCTAATTCAAGGTGAAAAAGGACACCTACTTTATAAAGGACAATCTCATGAAAAAAGTGATCTTTTTTTTATTATTAACTGGTTTACCCATCGCAGGTTGCTCACAAAATACTATCAACAATGAATCCCAGTTCATTTCTGAAGTAGTAACAGAAGAAGCAGCTTCAACTTGCACTGAGTGGGCAGCTGAAGACAAAGTACCCTCAGACTCTGTTAACAAATATGTTAATGAATGTGTAGCCTACTTAATAGGTGAGCGTGACGAGCCAGCTTATTTATGATCCTACATATCAATAACTTAATTAGAGTAACAGTAGCCTCTTCGATTGCTAGTTAGCCGGGCTGCTACTGTCGCTCTAATTATGTTTATTGATTAATCAACTCTCTTTTAAGTCACTTCTGCTAAACAGCAACCACAGCCTTTATATGTGGATGCGCCTGATAGCCAATCAGCTCAAAGTCATCGTAGTTAAATGAAAATATATCGGCAACTTGTGGATTAATTTTCATTTTTGGTGATGGAAAGGGCTCCCTTGCCAGCTGTTCTTCTGCCTGTTGCAAATGATTACTATATAAGTGGGCATCGCCCAATGTATGGACAAACTCACCATACTCCAGGCCACATACCTGAGCAATCATCATGGTTAGCAAACTATAAGAAGCAATATTAAAAGGCACGCCCAGAAAAATATCAGCACTGCGCTGATATAGCTGGCAAGACAACTTGCCATTTGCCACATAAAACTGAAACAAGCAATGACAGGGAGGCAGCGCCTGCTTACCATTTGCAGCATTTTCACTAGGCTTAAGCCCTGTATCAGGTAATACAGCCGGGTTCCAAGCACTAACCAGTAAACGGCGGGAGTCTGGGTCACGCTTGATGGTTTCTACCAACTCAGCTATTTGATCGATTGTTTCTCCATGACTTCCCTCCCATGAGCGCCACTGCTTACCATAAACAGGGCCAAGCTCACCTTCGGCAGTTGCCCATTCATCCCAAATTGAAACACCCTTTTCTTGTAGGTATTTAATATTAGTATCACCGCGTAAAAACCAAAGCAGCTCATGAATAATCGATTTCAAGTGACATTTTTTTGTGGTTACCAAGGGAAACCCAGCAGCTAAATCAAAGCGCATTTGATATCCAAAAACGCTGTAAGTGCCTGTACCAGTCCGATCTGCTTTATAAACACCATGTTCTTTAACATGGCGCATTAAATCTAAATACTGTTTCATATTGTTTTACAAATAGTGCTTTTGAAAGTTATTTAGAAGAAGCCTAGGCCTGTCTCTATGCTCAAACATCAACGAGCTCTATGCACTTGCTTTGTGCTTATCTAAAAAAGCTTGGTCATCACTATTGATCCCATTAACTAAAGGATAGCGCTGGTAAGCCAAAATGATAAAGACCAGTCCCAGGATAATCATTGGCAATGACAAGATTTGCCCCATGGTTAGCCAGTCAAATGCGATATATTGAAGATGATCATCAGGTAGGCGGACAAACTCGACTAACGACCGGAATAAGCCATAACCAAGTAAAAATACCCCTGACACCGCCATTCTTGGACGAGGTTTTTGAGAAAACCAGTATAAAATCAAAAACAATACGACACCCTCTAGGGCAAACTCATAAAGCTGGGATGGATGCCTGGGTTCTACGCCTGCATTAGGAAAGATAACTCCCCAACTACCATCTGTAGGTTTGCCATATAACTCTCCGTTAATGAAATTACCAATCCGGCCAGCACCTAACCCCAGAGGCACCAATGGAGCAATAAAGTCTGTCATTTGAAAGAAAGATTTATTAATTTTTCGGCCATAAACAAACATGGCGACTAGCACTCCTAGCAGCCCACCATGGAAAGACATTCCACCTTCCCACACTTTTAATAACATCCATGGTCTAGCAATAAAGTCGTCAAAATAATAAAACAACATCGAGCCTACACGGCCACCGATCACAACACCTAAAGCACCATAGAAAATTAAGTCAGACACTTGGTCTTTGTTCCATAGCCCCTGAGATTTTGCTGCTCGGCTATTCGCCAACCACCAAGCGAGAGCAAAACCAACCAAATACATAAGGCCATACCAGTGTATCTGAACTGCCCCTAGATCCAATGCAACCTTATCTATGTTATGGGTGTATACCATTATTTCATCCCATTAAATTAATTGAGTCAGTAACCGCGCAATAAAACTGATACTCCTTGTGACACCCTCTCTGACTTGAGGAAAAGGGTGTATGAGTACTTAACTGTCGTAAAAACCCTTAGAGTTAGTCTAAATTTTATACAAACCTATAAAGCATCAATTGCTTAAAAAAACATCATATATCCACCTACAGTGCACAACAGCAAGGCAAACAATTGACGTACATAATTTGAAGGAAGCCTATGTGCTAGCCATGCTCCTAACTTGGCAAAAATCACACTGGTTAAGATAATTCCTAACAAAGCTGGCAAGTATACATAACCAACTGCCAGCTCGGGTAGTGTGGGATCCCCCCACCCTACCACAATATATGTGCAGGTTCCGGCAATTGCGATGGGAAGACCACATGCTGCAGAAGTCCCTATTGACTGCTTAACAGGCACTCCCTGCCAGGTAAGAAAAGGCACTGTCATTGTGCCACCACCAATTCCAAAAATGGCAGACAAGAAACCGATCACACCACCACCACCACTTAATAATGGCTTATTGGTTTTTTCTCGCTGTTTACCAGGAGACCAGTTTACCGCCATTTTTAAACCAACTAATAATGCAAAAATTCCAAAAACCAGTTGCAGTTTATCTCCAGAAAGTGAAGCAGCAAAAAATACTCCTAATATAGAGCCAATAATAATGCCCAAGGTTAGCCACTTCACCAGTAGCCAGTTAACAGCTTGTTTATCATGATGAGCTTTTACGGAACTTAGAGAAGTAATTACAATGGTTGCCAAAGAAGTGCCTATAGCTAAGTGAGTTAGCGTATCAGGTGCAAACTGTTGTAGTTCAAAGCATGCAATCAACACTGGTACAATAATTAACCCGCCACCTACCCCAAACAAGCCAGCCAGTGTACCTGCTACCATTCCCACTAAGATATAAGACAAAAACAAACTCATAAAATTATCTGCCAGGTATAGATAAACGTGTTTTCAGAATATTTTTTCATACATTGAACCTACAGGTATACAACGGGTCTTACATATGCATAATTACTCACATGAATGAACGCTCAACAATACTAATAAAAACCTAAACCGTTCAATTTTTAAACACTTTTATTTTTGGTCTTGCAAATTTGATCAAAGATTTAATTCTTGAAAGGTATTAATTGTGCGCAACCGAAGCATGGAACAGAAGCTGTCTCGTCGCCAGTTTCTTATGTGTTCTGCTGCTACACTAACCACTGCAGCATTATCAGGTTACAGTCAAGCCTCTATTTTTAAAGACTTTGCTCAGCCAGCTTATAAGTCTATCGTACTAAATAATACCCACACGGGGGAAAAAGCATCTGTTACTTTTTGGGAAAAAGGCCAAGTTGTAAAAGGTGCGATGTCTGAAATTAATCGGGTACTTCGTGACCATCGATCAGGTGAGACATGTAATATGGACCCTGAATTAATGGACCTGCTCTTCTGGTTACAGTATCAGCTCGACCTTCCTGCCAAGACACCTTTTAATGTTATTTCAGGCTATCGCTCACCAAAAACCAATGCAATGCTACGCCGTCAAGGCCGTAATGTAGCTAAAAATAGCTTTCATATGAAAGGAAGAGCCATAGACATAGCTGTGCCTGGCCGTAACTTAAAAGATGTCAGAGGTGCAGCACTCAGTCTAAAAGGTGGAGGAGTGGGTTATTACCCGGGCAGTGGTTTCGTCCACTTAGATACCGGCCCCACACGCATTTGGTGAAACACTGATCTCGGTTGGGTTAAGCTCTTTGGCAGGGGTCAAAATTTTTCCCAACCCCGCTTTTCTTAGCTCCAGCTCAAGCGTACTGTGAATGATCTTGGCGTCATCAAGAACAAGAACCTTACTCAGCACTTCTTTTGCCCAGCCAACACTGATATTACTCAACACCCATTTTACTTTGGGTAAATTCGTAGCATTCATAGACAGCACATCAAATCCCATTGCAACCAATAGCACTACTGCTAGCGGCTCTCCAGCCATCTCACCACAAATACTGACAGGCTTTCCTGCAGCATGAGCATCTTTCACCACTGACTGCAATGCATATAAAACAGCTGGATGAAATGAGTGGTATAAATCGGCTACACGTGGATTATTTCTATCAACAGCCAGAATATATTGGGTTAGGTCATTGCTACCAATAGACAAAAAATCAACGCGTTTTACAAATTCGGATACTTGATATACAGCACCTGGCACTTCAATCATCACCCCCACTGGAGGGAATTGTACATTAACGCCTTCGCTGACGACTTCTCCATAAGCACGATGAATTAGGTGTAAAGCATCATCAACTTCAGCCACACTCGAAATCATTGGCAACATAATACGTAAATTATTAAGACCAGCGCTGGCCTTTAGCATAGCGCGAATTTGCACTAGAAAAATTTCAGGATGATCTAACGTAACTCGAATGCCGCGCCAACCAAGAAAAGGGTTATCTTCTTCTATTGGAAAATAGGACAGCGATTTATCACCACCAATATCTAAGGTTCGCATTGTAACGGGGCTTGGAGCAAACGCTTGCAATTGTGCGCGATAAATTTCCTGTTGTTCATTTTCACTCGGAAAACGTTCCCGAATCATAAAAGGTACTTCAGTACGATACAGCCCAACTCCTTCAGCCCCTCGATCTAATGAACGCATCACATCTGTCATTAGCCCAGTATTTACCCATAAAGGAATACGAAAGTTGTCGCGTGTGATACAAGGACGCCCTTTTAAACCTTCTAGGCCAGCAATAAACTGTTTCTCTTCATCAACCACTTCTTGGTATTGATTGCAGAGCTCACTAGATGGGCTTAAATAAACCCGACCTAAATTCCCATCCACAATCATTTTTTTACCACTGAGTTGATTATACGGCAGATCAACTGCTCCCATTACAGTGGGAATTCCCATTGCACGAGCCAATATAGCTACATGGGAGTTAACTGAACCTAATACTGACACTAGGCCCACTAGCTTTTCTTTAGGCACTTCTCCTAGCATGGTAGGAGTAACTTCTTCACTTATTAGAATGGTGCTTTCTGGGTATGTGATATTAACTCTATTTTCTTCTTGAAGATAAGCTAAGACTCTTCTGCCTAGGTCTTTAACATCGACTGCCCGTTCTCTTAAATATGGATCTTCCATCATTTCAAAGGCACGAACATGTTCTTCAATAACTTGCCTCAAAGCACCTTGAGCCCACTGCCCCTGCCGAATCAGCGCACTAACTTCAGCCCCAATGGCATTGTCATCCAACATACGCAAATACACATCAAATAACGCCTGTTCTTCCGGGCGAATTCGATCAGCTAGTTTACTGGCAGTACGGCGCATATCCTCACGCACAGATTCCAACGCCTGCTGGAATGAATGCAGCTCATGACCTGCATCCTCCGCTTCTTTATCAGGCACAGCACTTAAAAAAGCAGGTGGCAATATCACTACTGCTTCACCAATAGCCACCCCTGGAGCACCCGCTACACCACTGAACTTAGCTTCATAGGGTTCGCCACTTTTACGGTTAGACTTTTTAATAGAGCCTGTTGCTTCTGCATGAGCAATGACACCAGCCAGCTGTGCTGACATGGTCACTAAAAATGACTCTTCACTTTCTCTGAAACGGCGACGCTCTCGTTGCTGTACAACAAGTACACCCAAAATTTGCCGGTGATGAATAATAGGGACGCCTAAAAAGGCATGAAAACATTCTTCACCAGTTTCTTCTAAATAAAGAAACTTAGGATGAGTAGGAGCATCTTCCAGATTTATAGGCTCTTCCCGCAGCCCAACTTGGCCTACTAGCCCTTCTGAACGACCAATGGTGATACCAATAGCGGAGCGATTAAGCCCTTCGGTTGCCATCAGCGTATATTGATTGGTTTCATGATCAAATAGATAAACAGAGCAAACCTCTGTATGCATGGCTTGACGCACTTGCGTGACAATAATATCCAATGCCGTCTCCAGGTCGTGAGCGGCATTCACTTCTTGGACAATCCTCCTTAACGTATTGAGCATACTTACCTATCCGCAACCTTAACCATTGTGGTAGCTGGGTTGGACTAACGGTTATTATTATTGTTCAGTCGACTCATTCGTGGCGCCAATTCTTTTAACGCACGACGGTATACCTCACGCTTGAACGAAATCACCTGGCCTAAGGGGTACCAATAGCTGACCCAGCGCCAACCGTCAAATTCCGGCGAATTTGTATGACTAACGCAGACCTGATCATCGGCCGTTAATAACTCCAGCAAGAACCATTTTTGTTTTTGTCCCACACAAATCGGATGGCAATGATGGCGGACTAATCGCTTAGGTAAACGGTACCTCAGCCAACCCCGAGTACAGGCTAAGATATTAACGTCTTGAGGCTGCAATCCCACTTCTTCATGAAGCTCTCGATACATAGCGTCTTCTGGAGACTCATCAGGATGAATCCCCCCTTGTGGAAATTGCCATGCATCTTGACCAATCCGCCGTGCCCACAATACCTGGGCGTGCTGATTAGCAAGGATTATACCTACATTAGGCCTAAATCCGTCCGCATCTATTGTTCCAGTCGACTGTTGTAACTCACGATGACTATCACTCATAGCGTGCATCGTTATCAGAAATCTGTAAACATTAACTGCATTGTTCCACAAATCAGCAACTTTCAGCAACGTACTTTAGAATCTATCTTCAAAAAAATAACTAAGGCCACAGGCCTCTTAACACCTTCTTGAACAGCCTTCACTGAAAAACCCCTTCAGTAATATGGTTTACATCAGGTGATGCATCCTGTAAATAAGAGTGCTAAATGCCTCTTATTTACAGGATGCATCAGTTAGCAATATAGCTTATGAATAACATAGCTGTCGGCTATTAAGACTATATTGTCTTAGTTTGTTATAGCTATAGATATTTTAGTTATATCAAAAAAAAGTAAAACTATAACTATAACCTCTGTGATATCGGGTGTTTTTTTACAGACTCGAAATTTACTTGGAGTATGGAGTTTAAGCGTGGCACTGGCAATCTTTGATCTTGATAATACATTATTGGGTGGTGATAGTGACCACGCCTGGGGTGAGTTTCTGGTTGAGCAGGGAATAGTCAATGCTACAGCCTACAAACAGGCTAATGATTACTACTACCAGGCTTACCTAAACGGCAATCTGGATATCAATGCGTTTTTACAGTTTTCCTTGAAACCACTCAGCCAGCATAGCACTGAGCAACTCAATAAATGGCATCAGCAGTTTATGCAGGAAAAAATTGAGCCTCTGATGTTAAGTAAAGCTACTAGTTTATTAAACGATCATCGCAGCAATGGTGATTATTTATTAATCATTACAGCTACTAATGCTTTTGTTACCTCCCCTATTGCTGAACGCCTGGGTGTTGATCACCTTTTAGCAACCACTCCAGAGTTTATTAATGGCCGTTACACTGGACAGGTGTCTGGTACTCCTTGCTTTCAAGCAGGTAAAGTCAAGCGCCTACATAATTGGCTGACAGCAACCAACCACAGTTTAGATGGCAGCTACTTTTACAGTGACTCTCACAACGACTTACCATTATTAGAAGAAGTGGATAACCCAGTTGCCGTGGATCCAGATGACACACTACGGGAAGTGGCTCAATCCAAAGGCTGGCCTATTATTAGCCTGAGATAAATCTAAGATAAAAAGGGAGCAAAAACTCCCTTCTTACTAAATCAATGTAACCCTACAAAATAAGGCTTTTAAATATTCCGTTTCAGGAATGGCAGGTAATACCGGATGATCCGGGCCTTGGTACCCCTGTTCGATTATTTGCAAATTACGATCTAAGTGGCGACTTGCCTGCCGCAAAATATCCACTAGGACATCTCGTTTTAAATGCATAGAGCAAGAGGCTGACAATAAAATACCATCTTTTTCCATTAACCTGATAGCCAGCTCATTAATCCGCCGGTATGCAAGTTCTCCATTGGTTAAGTCTTTCCTACGTTTGATAAAAGCAGGCGGGTCTACCACAACAATATCAAACCGTTCGCCATTGTCCTTAAGCTGCTTTAATGTCTCAAAGGCATCACCGCATAAAGCTTCAACTGTATTCTTTACGCCATTTAATTCAGCATTCGCAGTAACAAATTCAAGTGCTGATTTGGAACTATCAACACATACGACTTCTGAAGCACCTGCTTTAGCCGCTTGAATACCCCAGCCACCTACATAGCTAAAAACATCCAACACTCGCTTACCTTTTGCATAGTTTTGTAACCTGGCCCGACTCATCCGGTGATCATAAAACCAGCCTGTTTTTTGCCCATGTTTAGCAGGTGCCAAGAAAAACACATCATTTTCTTCCAACTGTAAGTTATCAGGTACTTCTCCAGAAACAACTTCCACATACTCAAGCAACCCTTCTAAAGCTCTGGATTGGCCATTGTTTTTAAATAAAATCCCTTTTGGTTGCAATGCTTGTTCAAGAGCAGCAATGATTTCGCCTTTCGCTAATTCCATCCCAGCAGTACTTAACTGCACTACGAGATAGTCACCATAGCGGTCAACAATTAGCCCAGGTAACCCATCACTATCGCCATAAACTAAACGATAAAAAGGTTTACTAAAAACCTGTTCACGCAAAGACAAGGCAATATTTACTTTATGAACAATAAATGACTTAGTTAGGCTGTACTGAATATCTCGACTAATTAAACGCCCACATATCAAGGTATTAGGGTTAATTGTCGCAACACCCAAAGGTTTACCTGTAGAACTTTCCACAACAGCCTGAGTGCCAGGTTCAAAATTACTAAATGGGGTGACTTTAACATCAACCTCATTGCTAAAAATCCACAAATGCCCCGCCCGGAGCCTGCGATCTGCTTTTGCTTTTAATCGTATAGTTGGAAGTGACATAGCACTATTCTATCCACTCAAATTTAGCTTAACTTGCAAGTTACACCGCCACATAAATTAAAGGATACACCCTTCTTAAGAAACAATTTTACATGAAGAAGATATACCCGCCGCGAATCGTTTTTAGGTGTTGTTATGACCACCATCGGTGGTGAAAATGCAGTTCATGCAGGAGCATTAAACTGTCTTCGTTCCTCATCCAAAAGCCCTTCGCATTGGGTATAGTCAATGAACCTTTAAAAATTGGCCAGTTAACGGTAATACAACATATTAATAACATACTGCCATACTTTGGCTTAGCATAATAGTAGTGCTCTATTATCAAGTGTTATCTGCTAGAGCAGCTAGTCTCTTTTCAATTTGCCTTATTTTGATTACTGTGTAATGTCAATAGACTGAGAACTCTTTCTATTATCAAAGCAGTTTACAACAATTAAATAAGTACTATTGAGGGATTCTTGATGCAAACAAGTCTTATATTATCCATTATTGCCGATGATAAACCCGGCCTTGTAGAAAACCTCTCTAACATTATTAGCCTACATCAAGGCAATTGGTTAGAAAGTAGAATGAGCCAAATGGCTGGTAAATTCGCCGGCATCGTTCGAATCGAAATACCCGAGCAAATGGTAGATCAACTCGTCAAACAGCTAGAAAATATTAAATCTAATAACTGTCATATCCATTTTGAAGTTAGCAACTTGCCTCCAATCCCCCAAACAATGACTTACCAAGTAACCCTCCAACTTGTTGGAAATGATCACCCAGGTATTGTCAAAGAAATTTCAGCTGCTTTAGCGCAGCGCCATATAAATGTTATAGACTTAGAAACTGAGTGCAGTCCTGCCCCTATGTCTAGTGATATGTTATTTAAAGCAGAGGCCACCCTGCAAGTACCAACCAATATAAATAAAGAAAAACTTGCCCAGGATTTAGAATCACTAGCAAATGAATTAATTGTTGAAATTAACATGAATTAATGGTTACTAACAAAAGTCTAATCTACCTCACCTATATCAGAGATTAAAATAACTATAAACTGATTTAGGTGTAATTAATCACAATCACTAAGAATAGCATGAATAGATACCAATTAGCTGTCATTGCTGTGGTAACAGGAGGATTAATTAGTTATTTATCCTTTTCATTAACAAACAGCAACCACCAAGAAATTAAAAAAGATATTATTACCAATAAGACTGACCAGTCAATACACTCTGATTTACAACCAGTTTTCATAAAAAAAATAACTGCTAGTCATTATATTATTCAGCAGCTACTGTCTTATGATAAGAGCTCCCTATTGCTTGCAGCAATCGAAGGACAACCACAGTTAACCAATAGCTTTGAGTTGATAACCCAGCAATGTCCCAGCACCCAGACACACACCTGCATTGCTCTCTTTGGTAATTTATTACCAAAAAACCATCCAAAAGACTTAAAAAAACTACTAATCAACCTTTACCGCTTATATCTAGCTGACCAATTTTCAAACAGTAAAACACCCGAACCACTAATTGCTAATAGCTTACAAGAGGTTTTAGGTAATGAACTATTTCAAACACTGAAAGAACCACAAGCTAGCCAACAGCTAACGTCTTTATTTCAACGTCTGGAAAATGAGTCAAAGGAGAGTGAACAATATGAACAAACACTTTTTGAAATAGAGTCTCTGTTAGACAACTCTTTAACCAAGCAGGAGTCATTAGCTGCAGAGCTCAAGCTCTTAGAGCATTCTTCAAATAAAAGTGAGCAGGAAATTCTGAAACAAGCAAAAGCTATTCAGGATAAATATTACTCAGCCGAAAAGGCTCATGCAAACCCGCTAACACAAAAGCAACACCAAGAGTACCAACAACAAGAGCTAGCTGTATTAGAAAACATAGACAAGCAGTACCCACACCTGACTGAAGTTGAAAAGCAACGAATTATATCAAGTCAACTGGCCGAGTTAAGAGCAAAAATATATTATCCTACCAAGTCAAATACCTCTTCTGAACAAAATAGCTCTTCTGAACCAGCACTTCAGTAACTCCCCATAAAACTTATATTCAATGATGAAAAGATTTTTCTAGCCATTTTAAATTTTATAAAAGCGTAAGTGGCCATACACAAAAGAAGGTAACAACTTTACATATGGCCGCTATACTCAACACAAAAACTAGACAGCTAATCATTTACCCCCATCATAATATTAATGATACGATACAACCAGCTCACAGGACGCTGGAAATCACGAGTGCCATCATACTCCACTTGCTTTAAAAGCGGCGATGACCGGTTGAATAAATTGTCTACAAAGTCATTAAATTCTAAGCCAGCTTCTTGAATGTCACTATTCGTAAACTCCAAAATAGTTGTACAGTGACTACCAGCTAATCCTCTATATTGAGGAAAGAAATAACCCCAGTTACCATACTTGTCCAACTCAGCTATCAAGTTGTCAGTATCTTGATACCAATATTTGTGAAGCAACTTTTTACGTTTCTTCTTATCTGATTGATTATAAATTTCAGGATAAAAACGCTCATAGGAATAAGCGGAGTAGATCAAATCCTCTCTAAAGTGACTATATGCTAACCTATCTTCAGGATAATAGTCCGCCAATGCACCATAAAAACTACCTAAGTTTTGCTTAGTTAACCCTACTAACTCTTGGCTTAACTCGTCAATTAAAGGGTCTAACCCCCATGACTTTCGAATGGAAAGATGAGCAGGATAAGATTTCCAATGGTTAGAATTATCCAATGCATTAAATACAGGCCCTGAATCATTTAGCATATAGCTATATGTAGGCTGTAAATCTCTTCTCAGGTAATGATAGTTTATAATCGCACCGTTACCGCCTGCACTACAGCCTGTTGTAAGCATTTGCTCTGGCTGACTAAGGTTTTCTCTTATCCATGCAACCACCGCTCTAGCATTACGAATACCCCGATGGTGCCATACATAAGGTTTACCTTCTCCTTCTGGGTCTTTATAGATAACTGTTCGATCTCCAGCATGCACATCACCGGTACAATAAGGTAGAAATACTTGGGTCCAGTCTTGTGCAGGAAAGTCATCTCTATAATGATTACGGTATAAGAAAGGTGTTAAATAAGCAGTTTGCACCTTATTCATATAATTATTTGGTATTCCATTTATATTTCGCGCCCCTCTAATCCCATTTTCTCCTTTACAACTAGGATAATCCCAACAAGCACCGCCAGGCTCAAAGTTAATACTTAAATTTGTCGTACCCTTACTCAGATTTACATAGAATTTGTATGGTGACCCGTTACCACAAGTTGCTCCTGTATAAGGATGTAGCTCAACCTGCTGCCACTTACCAAAGCGTTTAGGATCAAAACTATCATTAAAATTTTCTGGGTTAGCTATTAAAGGAAAAGCTCCTTGTTGTTCCTCAACCGTCAACTTATTTATTCTATTAGAAATAGATAACTGCTTTTTGGCATAATCAACCATCATTGAATTAGCCGCAGCATAATCAATTAATGCAAAAGGCATGAATAAGATACCTAATGTTTTCCATTTTGATAATTGCAAAACCACTGTTTAACCTCCTTGTTTTTTTTATTTTTATTAGTCACTAGTCAACTGCTGACCACTAAGACAATCATTTATAGCCATTAACCAGTATAGGATATTTTGAAATCATTACTTAATAGCAAGCTATCAAGTGAAGCAATCCAATGCCCTTTTCGAAGATTTGCTAAAATAGAAGTAACATTAAGTTTTTGGTTTATTACAGCTAAAACAAGCGGTTTAAGCTCAGGATGACCTATTAAAATTGCCCCTACAACTCTACCCTCATTAATGATCAATTTACGATATTGGTAATTTTTATTGTTTAACAGCACAATAGATGGAGATTGACAACCGTTTTTTGTGAGTTGACCAACCACGAGCAAGTCAGTCTCAGCCAGCTTTAATTGCAGTATTTTTGCAAGAGGTTGATAACTCTCTATTTTTCCTAAAACATTATTCGCAACAAGGCTTCCTTGCTTCTCAGCAACTGACCAAAGTTCATCAACTCTCAACGTGTTTTCAAGTTCTGCTAGATCTCCTATGGCATAAATATCTGGGTTCGAAGTTTGCAACCATCTATTAACAACGACCCCTTTATTCGTTTTCAAATTAGCCGCTGCTGCAAGCTCTATATTAGGTTGATTACCAGTAGCTAATATCAGCAAGTCACATTTCAATTGACGTCCATTATTTAGTTTGATTGCTTCAACATTTTCATTACCAATACACCTCTCCAACTTTGAATTAAATAGTAAATTTAATCGACTTTTACGTAATTGTAATGCCAATACAATAGCAGCAGTTCTATCAAGATGATGTTTCATTAGTTGATTGGATCGCTCCAATATAATCACTTTAATTCCCATCGAATACAGTGAATCTGCGATCTCTAAACCCAACGGACCTGTGCCAACAACCACAGCTACTTTACAGTTACGTTGCTGATTTACCGCAGACAATCCAGCAATTCCTGTCCCTATAACAACAATATGTATTCCTTGATGATATTTAGGTAGTTGTTTGTAGTCAAAGGCTTCAGTATTTTTTGGTAATAACTTAGCTACACCTAGCTCAATAGTAATATCACCAAGTACTTTCACACAGCAGGCCAGTCGAGCAGTTAACAATTTTGTCAATGAAGATAAAGTCATTTGCTTTGCAGGCATACAGAAATCAAGTACGGAATTGCCAGAAGTCCCTTAAAGGCTCACCCTAACAAGCAATTGAACTATCTTTGCTTGCTTGGAAAGATAACCAGCTTTACACTGCGCAAGCCGTCTTGCACGAAAGAACGCCAGGTTTCACAGTGGACATAAACTGTTGTTAACGATGTCCAACAATAAGAAAAAGGAGCTCTCTGTATGCGTATACCAACTTTACTGTTTTATTTTCTATTTCTCCTACCAAGCATAGCTTTTAGCTTTCCCTTTGATGAATTAAAAGCGTATGTGCAAAAAAAACATAACATTAATGAGTACTTACTTGAGTTTACCAGTAACCTTAACAATCAGATGAAGTATGATATAGAGTCCATCAAAACATTGATGACTATTTTAGGAATGGCGACTGAAAGCAGTGAGATTATATCCATCATAAAAAAATACTACTCAACAGAAAGTAAACAAGCAGATGAGTTACTCAGTTTACCTACAGTCAATATTAAGTTACTAGACTATAAGCAACAGCAATACCGTTCAGCGTTAATTGTAAAACATAAAGCCTATGGTTGGACTAATACTATTAATGAGTTTAAGGGCTTAGCACTGCTCGTATATTCCTTTTTACCCACAGAACAACAAGAACAATATCAACCGCAGCTTAATCAGGCAATCACAACTCTTAATTCATTGCATAATAATATAAAAACTATTGTTTGGGACGCGCACCCAGGTTTCAGCAAAATTAATACAAAACGATTACAGCAAGCATTTACAGGTTCTGGTACTAGAATAGCCGTTTTTGACCTATTTGAAGAGTCCTTATTAGCTACTCAAAGAAAAGAATACAGTACATCCATCAAAAGAAGCCAGGTTTTTGGTGATCCTGTAGAAATGAATCATGGTAATGCAGTTATTGATATCATTTTATCAATTGCCCCAAACGCCATAATCATACCTATTAGCGCAGACACTAAAAATTATAATAAAGCTCTAGAATTTATTATCAATCAAAAAGATATCACAGTTGTCAACATGAGCAGGACTTTTTTAGAAAAAGAAAAAGAACTAGACCAAACTTTCCAAAAGCTACTAGTAAAGTTAGCTCAGCAGACTATTGTCACAAAATCACTAGGAAACTGTGGTACAGATTTATTTGGTAACTTATCACCTATCAGACAGCGGTTAGGCTTAGGTGAAGTTGGTGCAATTACATGCTATGACACTAAGCTCATTAATCAGTTTTTAACCGATCCACTTTCTAGGCAACATCAACAAAACATTCTCTATGCAATAAATGTTAATCCTTTTGCTGATCAAACCTCCTTAACTGCAACGATACCAGGCAATTTACCAAAAGCTCAGTTACATAGCATAGCCATCCCAGCTGAAGGTGTTTACACTGCAATAACTAATAATTTTGAATCTGGTAGTTCCTTTGCTGCACCACAACTTGCAGCAGTTATCACTTTACTCTATCAAGCGTCAAACAATAACTACCCTTATCAGGATAAATCATTCCATCTTTGGTATGTAATACAAGCAATCAAAGAAACAACAAATAATAGAATAAAAAACAGCAATGAATTCGGCTTAGGGTTATTAAATGGAGATGAAGCTTTAAAATTTATAACAGGAAACCCTAAAATATAAAATCAACTGCTTTATAAATAATTATTCTAGTTTATTTATCTACTATCAAAAGTATTGTCGAGCCATACAGCTGAAGACTCGACAATATTATCATACAGGTTTTAACTCAACCCCATCATCGCAAAACTTGTGGCAGTCGTTTCAACTTATAGCCTAGCTCTCTATCCAAACCAGCCATTGTTACTGATACTAAACAATTTATCATGCATATAGCCAAATAAGATATAAATCACTATTAAAGCATACAAATCGTCTATTATTCGAATATATAAGAACTTCATCACAAAACAGCTATTAGAGATCCAATGCTGTTAGGAGAAGTTTATATTTATACACTACTAATAACATGAATAGAAAATACATAAGCAGCCGAGAAATATCTACTAAAGTCATTATACCTCTTATAAAGCATATATAGCTAACCCGTTCAATTATCCTTTTACAAATTATTATTTAGTTTTTCAAATCAAGGAATTTTATAACTATTGCAGTTAAACTTAAAAGAGGAAGAGGTATAGGCCATGGAAAAGGTTTCTAGTTGGATTTGTATATTATCGTTAGTGACATCTGTAATTTTATCTCCAGCTACTAATGCTATTTTGAATATTCATGAAACTAGCTTAGAACTTAATAATATTACTAACCATACTGTTCTAGCTTTTACCGTAGATGTAGCGATCGTCTCAAAAATAAAAGCAAAAGTAGCTAGACCTCGCAAGCGACTTAATTAATTTTTAATTACTCTAGCAATTTTCATAGTTTATACCACAAGTCAAACAAAGCTGGCCAATAACTTGCTAACTAAAACAGTGTTAGTTAGTGGATATTACGTTTTGGAGCCGCAATGAATAAACGAAGTGTTTCTTTATGTCATAATGGGTGCAACAATAGTGAAACAGAAATGGCACTATTACTTATTAAAAAGCATGAACTATTTCTTAAGAAGAACTATCCAACTCGAATAAGTAAAAGTCAGCAAGGCTTCTTCCAGTGGGCATGGTTTACTGTACTGGAAGCTATGTTATTAGCATCCTTTTATAACCTTCCAAATGATAACTTTGAGGAGTTGCTATTATTTATCATTGAGTCTCACACCTCTCATGCTAATGCAACAACCCAACAAGTTGAGCTTGAAAGCTTTGCTTAATCACAACTAAACTAAATACCTAATACAAAAGAAGGGTATGGGTACGGCCATCAAGTGACGATGGCCCCATGTACCTCTCCATCGTTGGTGAAAGGTATCACTCCAGTAACACTTATCGATGTTTACCCGTCCACTTTTTATACATTATTAATGTGGGTAAACCTAATAGTTTAATCCTGTCCGAAATAAATACCTATCGTCTCCGCTGCCATTGGTGAAACTTTTCCAGCAAAGATAAAATTGTGGGGGAGACATGAGCTTTCTTCCACATACCCGCAGCATACTTGTTTGCTTCAGACAAAGTGGGATAAATATGAATAGTACCGAGTATTTTATTCAAGCCCAAGCCATGTTTCATTGCACTCACATATTCAGCTATTAATTCAGCTGCGTGATAACCAACAATTGTGACACCTAAAATTTTATCTTTCCCTGGCTGAGTAAGCACTTTAATAAAACCATGATCTTCTTCATCCGCAATGGCCCTATCCAAATCATCAATACCATAATAAGTCACTTCATAGGGTATTCCTTGGTCTTTCGCATCTTGCTCATTTAACCCTACTCTGGCCACTTCAGGGTCTGTAAATGTAGCCCATGGAATTACAGAGTAATCTACCTTAAATTTTTTTAATCTACCAAACAACGCATTAACACAGGCATACCAGGCTTGATGAGCTGCTGTATGGGTAAACTGATAAGGGCCAGCTACATCACCACATGCATATATATTTTTATAATTTGTTTGTAGATATTCATTTACCTTTACTGTGCCTTGTGGATTTAGTTCTACCCCTAACGCTTCCAAACCTAGTCCTTTAGTATTTGCTTGGCGGCCTACAGCTAATAATACTGCATCACATTCAATTTCAATATTTTCTCCCTGGTATTCAGCTATCAGCACTTTTTTATTTTCTTGTTGCTTAAACTCTATCGCTTTATGGTTTACCCGAACGTCAATACCTTCTTCTTGAAATTTTTCAGTTACAAATCTGGAAACATCATCATCTTCACGCGGCAGAATACGTGTGGCCATATCCAGTTGAATTACCTTCGATCCTAACCGAGAAAATGCTTGCGCCAACTCACAGCCTATCGGCCCGCCTCCGAGTACTAGTAACCTATTTGGTTGTTCACGCAACTCCCAGATAGTATCTGAAGTATAATAATCTATAGTTTCTATTCCTCGAATAGGGGGTATAAATGGACGAGCTCCAGTAGCAATTACTATATTTTTTGTGGTGATTATTCTTCCATCAATTTCTACTTCATAAGGGGATTTAATTAAAGCATTACCAGTAATACAGTCAACACCAAACCCTGTATAACGTTCAATTGAGTCATGAGGCTCAACTTTTTTAATAACACGCTGTACCCGCTCCATTACTTTGGCAAAGTTTACTGTAACAGCTGCCTGCTCTAGCCCAAACTCTTCGGCTCTATCTATATAATGTTTAATTTTTGCAGATCGGATTAATGCTTTTGAGGGAACACAACCGGTGTTCAAACAATCACCACCCATTTTATGACGTTCAACTAAAGCGACCTTTGCTTTAACGGCTGCAGCGATATAGGAAGTTACTAAGCCAGCAGAGCCTGCTCCAATTGCAATGATATTCGTATCAAACTGGCTAGGCTTTGAAAACGCTTGAGGCTGTTTACTCATATTGAAAACCTTATTTTTAGCATAAGAGTTAAAAATTTATTTTTCACTTTAATTAGACTTTTTGAGCTTAACCAGCTTAATAATGCCTTTTGCAATCCATGGAAATGCAGCTAATAATAAAAATGACATAATAATACCTGGGGTAAACAAGCCAGTGAGAGATAGCTCTTCTATATTTGATAAACTAGCCCCAGCATTTACATAAACAATTGTTCCAGGCAGCATTCCTATTTGGCTGACAAAGAAAAACTGCAGTACCCTGATTGGGGTTAAACCCATGACTAAATTAATTACAAAAAAAGGAATTGCTGGTATTAGACGTAGAGTAAATAAGTAAAACCCACCTTCTCGCTCAACCCCATCATTAATCGTTTTAAGGTGAGAAGAAAATTTATTCTGTACCCATTCGCCTAACAAAGTTCTTGAAATTAGGAAAGCTAAAGTCGCACCTATTGTACTGGCAAAGGAAACAATAATAACGCCTGTTAACAACCCAAATATAAGCCCCGCAATAATGGTCATTATTGCTGCACCAGGTAAAGAAAGTGCAGTGACAAACACATAAATAACAAAAAATATTGCTATAAGGATATAAGGATCATTTTCTTGCATAGGCCCTATTTGCTCTGCATATAGGGTTTTTATACCATCAACGGTTAGATGCTGATGTAAATCAAGACTAAAAAATATCCCTACACCAATAAGCACTACTGCCAATACAATTAACTTCGTTTTAGACATAAATACAAGCCCTATAACCGTTTGAATGGTTGCATCATCATCCAGCCGATAGATGATGTATTACTGTGTTGATATTGAATTAAGCCAAGAGGCATGGTAGCTTCATTTGTTGCAGGCTTATCTCGATAAGTGCCAAACAAATAATCCCACCAGCTTAAATTAAAACCAAAGTTAGAATTTGTTTCTGTTACTACTACTGAGTGATGAATCCGATGCATACTAGGGGTAACCAGTATTTTTCTTAATAGTAGGTCAACCCTTGTTGGCAACCGAAAATTAGCATGCTCAAATAGCGACGAAGTACTAAGTAATATTTCAAATATGATTACAGCAATAACAGGAATACCTAATAAAATTATTAATAAAGACTTAAATAATGCTGAAATAATCATTTCAACTGGATGAAACCGAACACCAGTAGAGAAATCAAACTCTCGATCAGCATGATGTATCTTGTGGAAGCGCCATAACATGGGTAACTTATGCATCAATCGATGTTGCCAATAAATTGCACAATCTAGCATAATAACCCAACCTATCATCATAATGACATTATCTGTCAACTCTGACAGGCCTAGCCAATGGATTACCCCCCAATTATTATTAGCTGTCATAATAGCGACTGAAAAGGGTAATAATACTTTAAATAATACCCTCAGAATGATGGTTGATATGCCAATAAGTGCAAAGTTACTCAGTAAATGAGCCCACTTATTTTTCACTACTCGATATGGATACCGATACTCAAAGTAGCCCAACAAAGCAATAGCTACTAAAAAAACTAACAAACGGGATGCGCTTACAATATCAAGCCCTATCATAACCAAACCTTATATCAAGCTTTTATTAAGCTATTATCTTATAGAACCTGATTTAAATAAATTTATTTCATAATATTTACCAACAATTATACATTCCTGTCAGATATCACTGATTACCTGATAGAGAGGTCAAATAGTGGCTAAGCAATAACTCCCATACCACGAGGTTACAATAAGCCTTGAAGCTCTATCGCAGAGAGAATACAAACTGTCCGACAAAAAAATAGAGCCTATATAGGCTCCGAATGATCGCAGAGGACAACGAGAGATTAAGAGAGGAATATATATACTATAGAAACTACCCAAACTCTTCTAAACAATATTCCTAGGCACAAAGGAAAAATTACGAAACTGACGTTTATAAGGTGACTCACTCATTTTTTTTACTCTAGCAACGCCCATTTTGTAGTTGTAATTTCCACTGATATTGTCAACCACTCTGGCAGTTAGGGCATTGGTTGGCTGACGCATATCTAACATATTGGAATACAGCACACCTTGCTTAATTGCAGATGTTACCATTGCAATGGCTGTGACCGCTGCTTGCTCCAGCTCAATGTGTCCCTTTGCTAACAGCTCAGAGAATTGAAATTGCCCCTCATAACTACCATGCAAAGTATCTTTATAACAGGGTACCCGATCAGAATATAGAATAACTCTGTCACCAGACTCAATTCCTCTGGTTTTAGCATCAATAGGATGTATCTCTACCCAGTTTTCTGGCCAACGTTGCATGGTAAAAGCGCGCCGTTGAGTATCATCAAATCCTGACTGCCATATTTCATTTATTCGACCATTGGTAAACCAAAGTTCATCTTCTTTAGGCTGCATCCATTGATGAAAGTCTGAAAATAAACTCCACGGGTGTTTCTGTAAGTTAATTTTTCCTGTGTGTGTATTAAAAGCTAGTAATGTTTTAGGTATAATATTAGCGCCTTGAGGGCCATTTTCTAAACCTTTTTCTGCAAGCTCCTCCAGCCCCATTTCTGTATCATGTAACCGTTTAGTACCTATCAATTTATTAGTTTTGTAATTAAAAAATACTGGGGCTTGAATTCCTTCTGTACCCATTTTTCTGAATTGTTCATGTAAAGTAGTACCTGCTTTCTTTGCAGCCACTTTGACCATATAAAAGTCTTTTCTAGACCCTCTGCTAAATCGTGCGGCTTCTTCTGCAACACTATTAGAATCTTTCCACTCAAAACCATCATACCCCATTTTGCGCGCTAATTGCGCTATAATCCACCAGTCTGGTTTAGCCTCACCTGGTGGATCATAAAACTTCTGATATAACCTTAACCGTCTTTCTCCATTAGCCCGAGTAAAGTTTTCTTCACCCCAGGTGGCTGCAGGAAAAACAATATCAGCAAATCGAGCACCAATGGGATCTCGCAAATAAATATCCTGGTTAAATACTACCATTCCTCCTGAGTCAACTCGTTTTTTAAGTGTGGTAATAATTTTCTCTTTTTCAAAACTATTAATTTGATGAGGGTTCCCTTGGGTTAATTCACGAAATTTTCGATATAATCCTTGTGAGCCCGTCATCGCTTGAATCCAGGTGGTGCCTATGACATGAGCTAATCGAGTATGACCTGATACCAGCCAACGATCAACATCCAAAGCCCTACGTCTTCTACCGGGTAATTTTTCAGGAGATTTATTTCTTGGTAATTTACCTCCCCAAACACCACCCCGTTGATGACCACCAAAACGACCAATCACTCTTCCAGAACGCCCACCTGCACCACAAATAGTTGCCAGACTTGAAATTGCATTAGTATTGCCTGTGTTATTACTCCAATAAAAACCTTTTTCAATACCAAAAGAGGCTTTTATCCTAGAACCATCAGGATTAGGTTTTGCTAGCATTGCTGCTGCTAAATATATTTTTTTAACATCAATGCCAGCAACTTTTGCAGCATAGCCTGGCTCATATTCTGGCTGTGAAAAATTCCATTGTTTATAATCAACAAAACCATTTGTTTGAAATTTTCCCCAGGTGGTTCGCCACTGCCACGGTGTATTACGTGTGCCTTGCCCAAAGCCTGAGTTTGACTCCCATTTATTATTTACCCACTGCTTAATCCACTCGCTATCTTCCCAGCCATTTTCCATGATAACTCTTGCAATAGCGCCTAATACTAAAGTGTCAGTGCCAGGATATAAATCTATATGCAGCCCCCCCATTTTTTTCATATAAGCAATGCCTGAGGTTTCTCTCGGATTAAGGGTAATTGTTTGCATCCCTTTTTGAATTGCAGGCATTATATACTGAGTAAATAAAATTGTTTTTGTTTCATACGGGTCAGTTCCACAAATCATTAATACATCAGCAGCTCCCCAATCATCATAACTAGGGCCAAAATTATCAAACCCTGCATCACGAAACCCTGGTGTCGATGTGACATCAGAGGGAGTATCATGAAAAGTAAAGTTAGCCGTATTTAAATGACGTAAAGCATATTTGGTAATTGCATAAGTATTTTCAATATATTGATATGAATAGGTTTTAACACAATATGCATTTGCTCCAAATTTATCTCTTACATAAACAGCAATTTCACCTGCTACATCCATAACAAAATCCCAGCTAGCAGGTTGTAAAACACCGCCAACACGTATTAACGGTTGCAATAAACGATCTTTAGTCGCTGTTAATGGGTTGTATACCTTTTGAGCTAATAACCCTCCACGCATACTTGAATCGCCCATTTTATTAACCACTTTTGTTTGTTTATCAGGAACAATAACGATATGGTGGGGCTCTCCCTTATGCATAATGACATTATATTGAGAAGGAGCAACCCAAGCTTGTAGGGGAAAACTAGGGAAATCAATCCCAAAGGCATTTTCATTCGCTTTCATCCCTCCACTTGGCTCACTAACTGGCCATCGATAAACTTTAAATCCACAGGCAACCACACAGTAATCACAAGCAGTTGTAATAACATCGGCATTAGGGGGCGGTAGAGGGATATGATCTTCTTGGGAGCAAATATGTCTAACCATTGTTTTACCCTCTTGCCGTTGCTATTAAATTATCAGTACGTCCAAACAGTAGCCCCATAATGCCTGTAGCAACTACATTGTCATTTTGCATTTCCAGCACAATTTGCGGCAAACTTTGATAAGCTTGCCCGGAAACTAAAATACCATGACGAGTTAAGTCAAATAAGGATAAATGAAATGGACAAGGGCCTAATACTCGATGTTCATCAACAGCTTTATAAGTACCTTGCAGTGGTCCTCCCTGATGGCTGCAGTAATAACTAAATGCGACAATATCTTCATCAGGACCAATCCCACCGCCTGCAGGTACACCTAATTTTACTAAAATAGCAGCTGTATTATTCCCATCATCTGGATAATTAATATTAATTGGCTCATTGACCTTGAGTTCACTTAGCTTAGTCAGCTGTCTATTTGGGTATTTAACCATTTTGGCTGTTAATGATTGAGCTTCGCCAACTTGGTTATATATTACTACTGGAACAAAGGATGCTATAGCGGCTGTACTTGAATTAAGCAAAAATTGTCTACGATTGATTAAACAAGAGGCGTTTTTATTATCCGCATTATTTGTTATTTCTAGTGACGTCATTTTTTCACATCCTTTAACTCATTTTTACTAAACAACGGCTTATAAGCTGGTAAGCTAGGACGTTCAATTGTAATTTTCTTGCCAGAAAATGCCTGTAAAAAGGCTAATAATTGTTTTTTTTCATTGTTATTAAGCCCTAACGGCTTAATAAGCTTACTTTTTGTTGCTGGGTAAGCTGTCGTACGACCTTCACTGGTAAAACCACCAGCATCATAGAAATCAATAACTTCTGTTAGATTAGCTAACTCTCCGTTATGCATGTAGGGAGCGGTATAAAGGGTATAACGTAATGAGGGAGTTCTAAACTTCCCTTTCATAGAAGGATGCTTTGTTCGAAAATAAGCTCCTGGGTCTGCTTTAGTGTGTCGATACTGCTGTTCATCCATTCCTTTAGCATAAAGCTCATAGCGCATAGTGATTTGTGCAAGCGGATTTGTTTGCCACTCTCTACTGGGTGGCACACCAATATTATAATAAGCTTGATCAGAAGCTAATGCTCCATTATGGCATTGGATGCAGCCAGCTTTACCTTCAAATAATTTTTTCCCTGCAATTTGTTCTATTGTTAGTGCGCCGTTATCGCCATTTAAAAAGCGATCCAAAGGGGTATCAGTTTGAACCAAAGTACGTTCAAATGCTGCTATTGCATTCCAAGCATTATTAATTTTAGGCCATTCATCGCCAAATACAGTTTTAAATTGTTGGCGATACTCAGGAATGAGTGCCAACCTAGCTTCCATTAAATCATCTTCGCCATTTCCCGCAACGGCTCCTTTGGCTGCAGACTTCGCTTGCTCCTCCAACGATTTAGAAGCGCCAGCCCAAAATAATTTATCATAGTAAGCGGCATTGATTATCGTTTGAGCATTTCGCCAATGAATGGTACCGGGATAGCCCAATGATAACTTACCAGGCCAATCCCAACCCATTTCTGGTACATGGCAAGAAGCACATGATGTTGATCCATCACCACCTAATCGACCATCAAAAAAAAGAAGTTTTCCTAAAGCTATTTTTTCTGCTGTAGTTTTATTATCCGGCGGTTCTGGTACTTTTCCTAGTGGAGTAAGTGGTGGAAACTGAGAGGCACTAATGTTCTGGTTTAAAATAAATACTAAAATAATAAACAATCTAACATATTCATGTTTTAGTCTATTCATTAGCAGTCCCTGCCTTCCTAAAACTTTAAGTATAGATAATACAGTTCCCTTAGTATCAGTATAGAATAAATATCAATTTGTTTTTTGTTGCCATTTTTCAATTAAGTAATAACTATACTGCTGTTCCTGGTCAATATATTTCTTAGCTATATCTACTGGAGACGACAATGATTTTAAAAAGGCAACCAGTGCCTTTTGCTCTACCTTTGTTAAGCCTAACGGTTTAATTTTTTTATCAAGGTAACGATCTTTACCACCACCTTTATTATAAAAAGACACTACCTCATCTAATGTTTTAAAAATACCGTTATGCATATAAGGGGCTGTATAGATTAACTCTTTAAGGCTTGGAGTGATAAACTTACCAATATCACTACCATCAGCTTTATGGGTTAATATATGTGCACCCATATCTCGTTTAAGTGACATATAATCAGAAACTCCCATAAACATATTAAAAGCAATAAAGGTTTGGTGTCTTAATGGATCAAGAAATACAGACAAATTCTCTGGCACACCAGTATTATGAGGAAGCTCATCTGTAAACAAGTGTCCACTATGGCATTGACTGCAACCAGCTTTTCCATAGAATAATTTTTTACCTTGCTTGGCTTGTTTAGTTAATTTATTTAGATCATGATTATTCTTTGCAGACTTAAGCACTGTTAGAAAAGCAGGTATTGCTTTTCTAACCCCACTATTGCTTGGTTCACCTAAACCTGCTTTAGCGAATAGTGCTAAATAATTTAAGTCCTGTTTAAGTCGCTCTTGCATTAACCGCATATCCATATTCATGATATAGTCCTCAGTTAGCATTTCTCTGACTACATCATTTAAATTGGTAGCAATTCGTCCATCATGCAACCAACGGGTTTTAAGTGCGGTATTAATTAAACTAGGTGCATTACGAAAATGTTTATTACCTGGATAACCTGGTGATAATGCTGTGCTGTGAGTAAAGCCATATTGTGGTTGATGGCAATCACTACAGGCAATATTACTATCACCTGATAGCCTTTTATCAAAAAACAATCTTTTTCCTAATTCAATCAATGCATTAGTAACATTATCATTGTGCTGGACAACAGCCTTAGCCTTGGAAGCTGACTTCGTCAACACTTCAGCACTAGAGAAGCCACTATTCACAAAACATACAAACAGCACGATCATTGAGGAAATGTACACCTTCAACGGCACTAACCTGCTGATTAAACAGCCTATAAATACAACTATGGTTTGCTTTCTAACTCGTACTATGATGAAGTTCATAATTAGTGACATCCTTGTCTTCGCATGATCTAAAGCATGACGCTTTGTTTTATACCACAGTAAATCAAATATCACTTTAGCTACTTCATTCATAGCAATATCTACACCAGCTATCAAGTTTAATAACTCACTGTAAATATTATATTTTTTGTATATTAGCGAATAGTGTTAACACACAAAACGTTAAATGCATCAACATAATTTCAACAAATCGTCCAACATTTTTTTGTTTCACCTATTCATAAAGTATTCATTAACTAGACTTATAACTGTTTAACGGCTTTCACCTCCAATCCTTTGTAAAGTTTCATATATTTAAGAGTAGACTCACTGGCATAAAATGAAAATCTATACAAAACTGCAGATATTATTAACAAGCCATCTTATTTTTTTATTATTTAGCTTCTTTATCACTGCTAGTACAGCAGCAACCGATTCTAGTAAGACTGAGAAAAATATTAAAAATACCGCTTCTACTAAAGTAACTTGCTCTAGCTACTTTTGCGACTATACTGCAAAAGAAGTAAGCTGGCCTAGGGAGCCATTAAAAACCAGCCAACTAGTCCCATTATTATATAACAATTACAGTATTAAACTAAATAGCAACACATCTTTTATTGCAGTAATTGATAACGAGCTAATAGTCAAATTAGCTAATGGCAGCAAAGTATCATTCAAAAAAATAAATAAAAAATCAAGGCCAGCATTTAATAATACAAAGATTCCCACTAATGATATACCTAAGTTTATGTTTGAAGTTTCAAAGGCTTCATTATCAACATCAACTCCATTTTATAATGAAAAGTTGACTTTATACAAAATAGCAAGACAAGTTGATTTTAAGCGACCTGACCAGGTGACTTTAACAAGAAAAGGGAACTTAGTAGCTTATATTATTAAGGGAGAAGAAAATCAGTTTATTAAAAGCTGTTGGGTTGTTGATATAGAAAACCCTAATTGGTTCTTAATTATTGATGCTGAAAACAACGCAGACAAAACCATCAAGTATATTCTCAGCCATCTTTCTACTATTTAGTTCACTTTAGACATAAAAAAGCTTACCTGGCTAAGCCAGGTAAGCTCTATTACATGCTATTTACACAAGCAATTCATGTAAATCTAAGTTTTCCATTTCAGCAATCTTATCTCGTAAAAACTTCTCTACTGTAGTACAAGCTAACAACCAAGGGCGATCTGTTATTGTAATAGTAGCTACCTTACCATTGACTACATACTTACCCTTAATCTGACCAATAACTGGAATAGTCAACTGAAATGATGCTTGTTGCTCATTACCTGTAACGGTGCCATTATACTGCGCTAGCATGACTTTAACTTTTTCGAAAAGTACTGCAGGCTCACTTTTAAATGCAACATCAAATGGGTTACAACTTGCCATAATTATTCTCCTTTTGTATTTTTTATTTAGCTCTAACATCCTGTAAAGCAGCCTTGCTCAACAGGCAGTGCCAATGTTAAGGAGATTTAAGTTAAGAAGTAATCTGGAAATGATACCCTAGATAAATAAGGGTATCATTTTGAGGAGAGAGTAAAACCACCCATGCAGTTTGCAATATAGGGTGATCTTAGGGTATTAGGTAGCAAATCGATTACTGCCTATACGAATGACGTTTGGCTAGCAGAATAAAGTGGTGCATTCACTAAGTCTGAATTACTAGTAGTTCGGTTTGCAACAAGAATTTCTTGCTCAAGTTCTTCCAATCTGACCAGTTTGACAGGCTTTTGTACCGTAGCTGTTAACGTTTCAGTAAATGTGTCATTGATAAGATCAGCTTTGTCTGCATTTGCAACTATAAAGCGTAAGTCACCTTTGGCTGTTACAGCACAGAAACAAGCTACAGAAATGTCACTTTCATTATCAAGCACTATTCGCTGATTTGTTACAAAGTATAATACTTCTTTACTTTTTTTAGCCTCTAATTTAAGAATAGACACTTTTTCACTAAGATTTTCATTAGCAGAAAAATCATAGTTTTCCTTGCTGTAAATACCCAGCTTAGCTAGTAAGCGGCTAACGCCTGTCTTACTGATTTTTACATGAAATTCTTGCTCAATGATTTGCTTAAATGAGTCTCTATCCCATAGCACTTTTTCAATACCAAACTCAGTTGGCTTTTTCTCTAGCAACAATATTAGCTGCTTCAAATGTTCCTCAGTCAACTTAGGAGGACGCCCGGTAATTGGCTTTGCTTTCAGGCCATCTTCACCATGTACTTTATACTGAGAAAGCCAGTCATAAATACATGAACGATGAAAGCCTATTGACTTAATGACCAACTCTGGACTTTCTCCTGCATGAACTCGTTTCACAGCAGCAATTCTGATTTTTTCTAACTCTTCATGAGACAGCTTTCTACCATCAATCTTAGTCATATTTACAACGCACCCATGGTTATTAGCATATAACAAACTTATAATCGAAAGGCTGTTTTTATAGTTAATGAAGAGGATTAGTATTATCTATTAAGCAGCTATCGCTTGCTTTTTATACCAAAATCTAAATTTGTTGTGTTCAACCGGCCTTCAGCAATTGCTATTTGCAAGAGCTATGTGTTTAGTTGATCACAATCAAATCACCTATGTTATTCCTCTTAATTGCCTACCATCGATTACTACCTTTCTAGAAAGTTCCATAAGAATTCCTAGATTTTTTTTAACTTCCTGTCCAAGATTCCCTGCTTCTCCCCTCATCAATAAACCTTTAAACATAAAACTATACTGGCCTATTGTACTGATTACTTTTCTAAAGAAGCATGCTTACTACTAGATAGTATCTTCTCAATGTAATATGACATGCTTAATCAATATAAACTTTCAACCTAAATGAATTTTCTGTAATTTTCTTTATAAGCTTAATTTATACTTCCAAAAGCTTTTTCTGCATCAAAAAACTCTGGCAATGAAGTATAAGTTCCTTTGTTCTACACTGGCCATTTAATAGACAAAACGATCAACAAAATACTAATATTGACGTGTTTTAGACTAGTTAGGCCTCATCTATAGATTTCCAGAAGAGCAAGCAGCTAAAAATGGTTCAAGCTTAGAGCGAATGCAAAAGCAATTTTTTAGTTTCAACTTTATGTTCTGGAAAGCTGTAGAGCTTTTGTAGCTAAGCTTTCTAGCACTTTTTACAATGCGTGGGACATCAAAACCTTTAAAACCAAGCCCTTTACTTGATTCATTAAAGACATTGACTAGATGTTCAGTTTGAGTTGCCGATCACACTGTCAATGAAAATATTTTTCAGCCCAGGTATATGTACTAACCGAAGTCGCTTATGGGTAAATACGCTTCAATATATACCTTACAATAAGAGTTACTATTTGTTACTCCATTATGTCTTGCTTTTTTGTATAAAAACCACCTAAAAAAAACTATTGGGCTGATAAATAAAACTTATAGAATAACCACTCACTAGAAAGTTTATCGTATCTTTATTGAGTCTCTTTTTGAAGCCAAAATGGGTCTTAAATATCACTCTTAATCCGACTTTTTACGCCATGTTTTAACATTTTACGCCAAACGTACCATTATAATGCTGCTTTATGTAAAAAATGCTAATGCTGACAGTTACATACCACTATTTGTTTGTTTATAGCAAATACTGATATGTCATTGAAGATAAAGCTTTTTTTCTTTTTGTTAGACCAAACAGGCAGGCTTGCACGATTTACTTCAATATGTGGGCAGTTACAGAATAACCTAGTGAAATGATCGGATAACGCGAAATACATTGGCTTTAGCCACTTCTCAATATGCAGCAGCTGATCACTCTTTATACACCATGGCTTTTACCAACTAGATTAAAACTTCCCGCATCCATGCAGCCATTCATGTGTCGCGATCTTATTCTCATGAAAAATGATTATTATTAAAATTTCATGAATTTATGTTTGGTTTATCCTGACTCATTGATAACAACTGAGTAAGTAGCATACTACCCACTACTCCACAGGTGAAAAGGTACAGGCCAACATGAACAGAAACATTAGCTATAACGCCAAACTTAATGGTCACTAACATAATTGCTACGATAAACACATCTAACATTGACCATTTGCCCAGAATTTGTAAAAGCTTTATATATTGTGCTTTTCGGTGGGAGGATATACTGCTAAATAATATTACAAAAATCAGGCTAAGCTTAAAAACAGGTATAACGATACTAAAAATAAATATAGCCAAAAAGAGAATCAGTTGCTTTTCTTTAAATAAGTCAATAACGATAGAAACAAGCGATACTTGGTTTTCTAAAAAATAAAACCTTTCTAAAGTAAACAAAGGCAAAAACATACCAAATAAGATAAATAATGATATAACCAACCAACTAACTTTTAGTAATACATTTATTTTCATATCAATAGCGTATATTGGTCCTGCTCATTGTTTGTATTTTAATCAGAACTGAGTAATCCATACGCAAAATAAGGTAATAACTTTACGCATAGGCCACTAGCTTTGTTCACGAAGCGTATTTAAACCATAGCGCTCCATTTTTTTTAGTAGTCCCTGTCTTGATAGTTTTAGTTTTTGTGCAGCATGCGTTCTATTCCCATTACACTGTTCCAAGGCAGCTGTAATTAAACGAATCTCTAGCTGCTTCACTTGCTGTTCCAATGACTCATCACTTAACTCAACTAGCATGGTTTCATTACCAGTAAACAAAAAACTAATCTCATCAGTAGTTACCTGCTGCCCTTGAGCGATCGCAGCTAAGCTTTCGATAGTATTTTTTAACTCTCGAACATTGCCCTTCCACTGATTATTAGTCAGCCATGCGAACGCATCTGCTCGAATAGTAATCACTGTCTGATTTTTAACATTGTAGCGGAGTAAAAAGTGTTGAATCAGAGCAGGTATATCCTGTTTACGCTGTAGCAAGCTTAACGTTTGAATCGTTATACCTTTAATTCGATAAAATAGGTCATCACGAAAGTGCCCAGCAGCAACAGCCCCAAGCAAGTCGCGGTTGGTAGCACTAACAATACGGATATTCACTTTAACCAGATCCCTTCCACCTACTGGATAGAAGCTTCCTTCCTGCAATACCCTTAGTAACTTAACTTGCATTGCACTCGGCATTTCACCTATTTCATCTAAAAATAAAGTGCCATTATCCGCCAATGCAATTAAGCCAACCCGGTCTTTATCCGCTCCAGTGAATGCCCCTTTTTTATAACCAAATAGCTCACTTTCTAATAAATCAGCAGGGATTGCGCCACAATGCACAGAAATAAATGACTGACTTTTTCGACTACTATGTTGATGAATGGCTTTTGCAATAATTTCCTTCCCTGTGCCCGAAGGGCCTGTAATTAATACAGGTACGTCGGTAGGAGCAATTCGCGAAATTAATTGCCTGGTAGACTGAATATTTTCGCTGACACCTACCAACCCCATATCATCATCTTGCACCAGCTGTTGACGTAGTTGACTTAATTGCAGCTCTAATTCATGCTTGACTAAAGCACGCTTTACAACAATAGCCAACATATCTGGGTCGATCGGTTTAGCTAAAAAATCCCATGCCCCATTTTTGATTGCTGTTAAAGCAAGTTCTCTATCAGCATGACCTGTCATGACAATCACTGGCGCTTCACACTCAGGAATCAACTGCAACCCTTCTTCTGGAGTAAAGGAAGGTGGCAAAGCCAAATCAAGCAAAATTAAGCCAATTGTTTGTTTTACTAAAATTTGTCTAGCCTGCTCAGTATCAGATGCAACAGATACTGTATAGCCTTGTTGCACAAGCCATAACTTACATAACTCACAAAATGCCGGCTCATCATCAACTACTAAAATATGTTCATCATTCATTTTATTGCTCAATTTTCAGCAGCCTTAGGGTAAGGAAACAGACAGATAAAACTGCAATTCCACCCCATAGAATCTGAGTGATACACACGCCCTTGATGAGCTTCCATTATTCGCCTAATTATTGCTAGCCCTAGCCCACTACCTCCAGCACGCTTACTAACAAATGGAATAAATAGTTGCTTTTTCATCTCTTCAGTAATTGCTGGACCATTATTATGGACAATAATTTCACAACAATTATCGCCATCATCTTGTTGTATATTGCTTGCACTAACCAATATTTGTGGCGTTGGTTGATTTCGAGTAAAAGCTGCAGCATTTTCTAAAAGATTAGTTAATACTTGCTGTATTTTTCCGCAATCACCATATACTGTCAGATCACTCTCAATATTAGTTGACACTTTTATTTGATAATTCTGTTCTATATAACTTGCTACCGTTGATACTATCAACTTCAGTTTATTCACCTCACAATTAAGCATCAGCCTGCCCGAATAACTGAGCATATCACTAACCAGCTGGTCCGCCCTTGCTACTTGGGCTTGGATATAACTGCGAGTAGTTTTATCAGTTTGGGCAGCTGCCATTGAAATAATATTAAGTGGATTACGTAACTCATGAGCCATTGCAGCAGATAAACTGCCTAGCTCCACCAAATGCTGCTCTGCAAGCCGTTGTTTTTCTTGTTTTGCTAGTTGTAAACGCTGCTCAACCAAGCGAGCACTGCTCAATAATAATGCAGCAAAAACCTCTCCTACATGGCGCAAACTTGGTGTTAAATCCTCCCACCCAATCAACTTAATTTCCCAGTCTGAATGCTTTAAACAATAAATAGTAGGGTCTTGATGCTGCTCATCTACAGCAAACTCAACACGCAACATTCGTCCAACATGCTGTTGAAGCAGCTGTTCAGCCGTTGTTTTTAGCGACTCCCAACTCTGAGATTGCTGCAAGGTTGCTAGCCACTGATCAAGCGTTCCTTGATCCAAATGTGCTCCTGGATAAATAATCCGATCAGCTAATAAATGAGCAGGCTGGCTTAGCATCCAAGCCACTGCTAATACAAACAATGAGTAAAACCATAACTGAGGTAGTGGTACACCAGCAAAAGCTGTTATTCCGAATGAACCCGCTATCGCACTAAATAATGCAATAGCAATAAATACCCCAGTGACTAATGCCAACCAATTGATGGCTTTTCTAGCCCATTGATTGACCTCCACTAGCTGATAGCGAGTTACTCCATAAACCAGTAAAACGGCATAACTAGGCAGTAACAACATGGGATAAGGAAAAATATCAATGTCTATTGAAGGAAATACAAAACTCGTTGCTAAGAGTAATCCCCAGCCGCCAACAATAAACATTGCTACAATAGAGCGCCGTTTATTTGCAGAACTAACTTGCCATCCCCAGATAAGTAACGAATGTGCTTCTAAACCGACAAGTACGGTATAAGCTAGATTCACCCAGCCAAACCCAGCCAAATGAATAAAGGCACTAAAAGATAACCAAGGTTGCAAGAAGTTATCGGCAGCCAACCAGCTAATAATAGATACAACCGCAGCAAGCACATACCAAATACCCACACGACGTTGCATTGTTTTTATCAATGCTGGTGATGATTGAGATTGACCAGTCTCACCAATAAAATTAAGCGTAAAGTGAAGAAAAAAGGTGGGAATAAACGGATTGGCTAATAAGAGTGCCAAACCTGTTTGGCGAATGATCATCTCCTCAAACTGCACAAGTAAATGCCCAGCACACCATCCAGCCATTGCCAAACAAAAACCAGCCAAAGGCCGCAAGACCTTATGATGTGTTGATTTTATGATCAACCAAGCTCCTGCCAGAACAGCCGTAATAACTGTTAGGCTCATGGATATATAGAAAGCGGTTATCAAAGTCATGGCTTCAGTGTTAACGATGTTGATAGCTGACTCCCACCAATCTGTAAATGATGTTTACAGGCATTCTATCAAAGCCCATTTAATTGCGCTAAATCATTGTAATCCACTTGACGGTTGAAACTGGCATGCTCTTTGTAGAGCAACAAGCAGTTGTAATAAATAAAAGCATGTTGAGAGGTAGGCTGAAATGAATAATAGCGTTCTTATGATGGACTTACTATCTGTTGGGCTGATCATTACTATAGCGTTGCTTCCTGGCTTAGTTCAATTAGCACACAATCAACGTAATGCGAGTTAGGGGACAGTATTATGGAACTTGACCCCGCCTTACTCTCACGTATTCAATTTGCATTAACTATTAGTTTCCATATTATTTTTCCCACACTTTCTATTGGGTTAGCTTGTTATATTGCCATTATGGAGGGGCTATGGCTAAAACTTCGACAACCCATTTATCTACAACAAGCAAAATTTTGGATTAAACCATTTGCGATTACTTTTGGTATGGGGGTCGTATCAGGCTTGGTGCTTTCTTACCAGTTTGGCACCAACTTTAATAAATTTTCTGAAATCGCTTCTCCTGTTATAGGTCCTTTGCTCAATTATGAAGTACTCACAGCCTTTTTCTTAGAAGCAGGCTTTTTAGGTATTATGCTATTTGGTTGGAATCGAGTAAGCGAAAAAATTCATTTTGGTGCATCAGTGATCGTAGCGGTTGGTACCATTTTATCTGCATTTTGGATTTTGGCTGCTAACTCATGGATGCATACACCTGCTGGCGTCATTATCGAAAATGATCATATTTTAGTCACCAGCTGGCTAAAAGTGATATTTAACCCATCTTTTCCTTATCGTTTTGCTCATATGTTAATTGCCAGCTTTATTACTACCTTAGTGGTGATAGCCAGTGTTTCCAGTTATTACTTGCTTAAAAAACGCCACCAGCCATTTGCTAAAAAGAGCCTAGGAATTGCAGTTGCAGGACTGGTTGTGCTGACTCCAGTTCAAGCAATGGTAGGAGACCTTCATGGCCTTAATACCTTGGAGCACCAACCAGTGAAAGTGGCTGCAATGGAGGGTATATGGGAAACTGAACAAGGAGCCGGTCTACGGCTATTTGCTATTCCAGATCAAGCACAAACTAAAAACGACTTTGAAATTATTATTCCCAAACTGGCAAGTCTAATTTTAACTCACGACATTAATGGCACAGTACAAGGTTTAAATGCCGTACCAGAAAATGAACGCCCACCCGTTGCTGTCGTTTTTTATAGCTTTCGCTTAATGCTAGGGATTGGAGTATTTTTACTTATCATGGCTTACTTAGGTCTATGGCTTGCTAAGAAAGGCTCTTTATTCACTAACACTTATTATTTAAAGGCTTTAAAGTGGTCAGCACCATTAGGCTTTATCGCAACTTTATCGGGCTGGTATGTTGTTGAAGTGGGCCGACAGCCCTGGTTGATTCAAGGTTTATTCCGTACCAGTGACTTAGTAACCCCTTTGCCCGCCGAAAGAATTCTCATCAGTTTAATTGGCTTTGTGGTTGTTTATACCTTGCTATTTGGTGTCTACCTTTATTTTTTCAAAAAATTAATTCGCCAAGGGCCTGAAGTTATTAGTGCAGAAAACTCAACAGACCCAGTAGACAGTAATACAAAGCAAGTTAAACCTGCATGAGCATACACATAACAAGCCAAAGGTAATTTTTATGGACTTAGCAGTGGTGTGGTTATTAGTTATCGTATTTGGGATATTTGTTTACGCTATTCTAGATGGATTTGACCTTGGCATAGGTATTCTTTACCCTTGGTTAAATAAGCAAGAAAGAATGACAGCATTGCATTCCATTAAACACGTTTGGGATGGTAATGAAACCTGGATGGTATTTGCTGGAGTTTGCTTGCTAGTTGCGTTTCCAAAAGTATATAGCCAAGTGCTAGGTACGTTATATATACCAGTATTTCTTATGCTGTTTGCTTTAATTTTTCGTGGTGTCGTATTTGAATATCGTTTTAAAGCTGACAGTAGTAAAGTCTGGTGGGATTTCAGTTTTTTTGCCGGTTCCACTATAGCTGCATTTAGTCAAGGTACAATCTTAGGCTCAGTATTACTGGGGTTACAAACAAACAGTGAACAGCTAACACCCTTATGGTTACATCCTTTTTCACTAGCGATGGGAGCTTTAATTACTATTGCGTATTGCACACTTGGCAGTTTATGGTTGCAAATTAATACTGAGCCTATGCTAGAGAAAAAGTGTAATCGCATTGCTAATAAAATGATTGGCCTATTCAGCCTACTTAGCCTAATAGTCGTCTATAGTTTTTTTGGCAATTTCTCATGGGCAGAAACTGCTTTCATACTTTCTTTTATAAGCTATAAATGGATGGCTATCTTAGTAGTTGGACTCTTTTGCTTCCTTACAATGAACAGTAATATCAGTATTCATACTTCATCTAAAAAGGTATTCCTATTATTTTGCAGTTACCTACTCGTATTATATTTAGGGTTATTAAACTTGGTATTTCCTTATATTATTCCTGGACAATTAACAATCTGGCAAGCGATGGGAAATGAGAATAGTTTACAGTTTGCTTTAGTTGGCGTGGCAATTTTACTTCCAGTTGTACTTGCCTATACAGTATATAGCTATAAGGTTTTTTCAGGAAAACCAGACAGCAGTATTAATGCTTACTAAATATATGGTCTTCTCTCTCGCTTACTACTTGCTTTAAAAGCTCTTCATATTAATTATAGCTACTAGTCTTTAGACTAATAGCTATAACTCTTAAAGTTGTCATATTATGCATAAAAATATCTTACATAAACATCTTGGAGAATCTTTTAAAAATCTCCCGCCACTATTACAACAAGCCCATAGTGGAGACATCCACTTACATGGCTCAGTTGTTGTCAAACGAGGCAATTTACTAGCCAACCTTATTGCTAATATAATTAAAATGCCTCCAGCCAACTCAAACTGTAATTTAGATGTTTATGGCAGCCATAATGAAGACGTTATGAAATGGCAAAGGCATTTTGAAAATCATGTTATGGAAAGCACTTTTAGATTGCAAGGTGATTATTTAACTGAGAGTCTAGGACCCATAAACCTTTTACTTAAGCTAAGCATAATAAACAATAAACTTATTTATAACGTGGAGCAATCGTCTATCTTTGGCATTACCATTCCCAAACCATTTCAGCCAAAACTTACTGCGTTTGAAATGGAATATAATGGGCTGTATAGATTCCATGTTTCTATTAATCTACCTATCATTGGTTTATTGATAGGTTACAATGGAGACTTACACATTACGTGAAAACCAAAAAACTAAAGGGCACCTTCAATAAGTCAATGACAATCAACAAAAAAGAGTTAAAACAACTATCTACAGTTACAATTATTTAGCAAACATTATGTTCTATTTATGTTGTATACAGCTTTAAACCAATACTTCATACTAGATATAACCATTGATTACTCTTGCCTGTTGATTACTGGCACACCACAACGAAATTTAAGCTAAAATTATACTAAACACTCCCCAAAAAAAGCACGGTGATAGCTTTACAAGAGTTGAATGGATACACAACTCGAGTTTGCATGGAGCGCAAAGATGAAGAAAAAAAACCATACACAGAAGCCAAACTTCACAAAATTATTAGCAATAATATTTTGTTCACACCTTATAGTCGCAGCCATCATTATTACAATAAACAACAGCTTACTCAGCAAGAAAGATATCAAAAAAAACGAAGCGTCCAGTGATTTTTCTTACGTTAAAGTTGCACTTTCAGATCGTATAAATAACATAAAGCAAGATATACGTATTATTTCAAATTTAATTCAAAGTACTACCAATAATCCTCATGTTGAAAAAGATAGCTCGGTTATCGAGCTATTTGAGTCAATGATTGAAACCAGAAAGTACTATGACCAAATCAGGCTATTAAATTCTAAAGGTAAAGAAATATTGCGCCTAAATAAAAGTGGTGATGGTGCTATCAAAGTAGCTGAAGATAAACTACAAGATAAGTCCAACCGTTATTACTTTACAGATATCTACTCAAGCTCTCCCGATAAGTTTTACATATCAAAACTAGACTGGAATATAGAAGCAGACTCTGTAGAACTACCCTTAAAAGCAACAATACGTATCGGCATTCCAATAAAGCTTGATATTGCTTCCAGTAGTCAAGGTGTACTACTTATAAACTATTTAGCCGCTGGTCTGGTTAGTAGTTTAACCAACACTGTAGCAGGAGAAGAATACCTGGTTATCAGTCAAGATGGAATCACCGCTTTTAACCCAAATGCTGCCAATTTATTAGACTCTGATCATCTATTCAATCAGAAATACCCTGATCTATGGCGTGTTATGCAAGAGAATAAAAAAGGAACTTTTAAGAGTGCTGACCATAATTATCAATATGAAAAAATTTCATTTGGTAATATAAATAGTAAATCTTATTCCACCATTTGGTTAGTAAAGAAAGCAAAGGTTGCACCTATTGTAGAGTCATCTAACTCAACAACTTTGGTATATTTTTCAGCACTAGTACTATCCTTTGCCTTTGCTGTACTGGTTGCCCTAATACTTAATATCACAAGGAGAGAAGTTAGTAGTCTGTCTGATCAAAGTGCTGTTACTGCCTAAAAACTATAAAATGGATTAAACCTTTCAATGGATGAAAAGGCGGGTTTTATGATAAAATTACCTTTTATTGTAATAGCTTTATTATATATCCAATCAACAAGTGCTAATAACGACCAGTTTAACGACTTATTAAAAAGTAAGCTTTCTGATCCTATTGCTTTAGATAAGTCGTTAAGTTCTGCCAAAGATAAAGTATTTATATGCACTTATTGCCATGGAATTGATGGTAATAGTCAAAAGGAATATATACCCAATCTTGCTTCACAAAACCCTGAATATACTATTGCCCAGCTTATAAACTACTCTTTAGAAAAACGAAAAAGTCTAACAATGAATAAAATATCAGCTGATCTTTCATTAGAAGATAAAGTTGATATTGCTATCTATTACTCAAAATCCAATATAAGGACCAAACATAAAAAAGAATCACCACTAAGCAACCGAGGGGAACAAATATTTAACACCGCCTGCTTTATTTGTCATGGCAAAAAAGCTAAAGGTAACAAAAACATACCCTCACTAGCCAAACAAAATGAAAAATATATTAAAGATACATTATTAGAGTTCAAAAATAATAAAAACTATAGACCTGACTCTCCTATGTTCGAAATTGCAGCTAAATTATCACAAAATGACATACAGTCTATCGCTGCTTATATATCACGTATATCTGATGAAGACAGTTAGTTACAAGTATACTATTGCAGGATATATAAATGGCAATTCAACATTCACAGTACCAGTTCAACTATATAAAGTTGCTCTTTATATATTTTATTCCAGGTTTCATAGCCATATTAATAATAGCTACCATTCACTGCTATTTTTTAATCTATCAAAATAGAATCTCACTTGAAGCTAATGAACACAATAAAATTTTGCATACTAAGTACTTGATAAAAGAAAGAATCAGCTTAATGATCAATGATATTGAGTTAATCACATCCTATATAAGTGACCACAAACTTAAAAAAATAAACTCTAGTTCAGGCACTTCAATTAAAAATCGTATTATTAGTTTTGTTAGCAAGCTAATCAAAACCAGGCAATTCTACGATCAGGTTCGCTTTATAAGCAGTGATGGTATGGAGCTTATCAGGATAAATAACAAACAAGGCTCACCTATAGTTGTTGAAGAAAAAAAACTACAAGATAAAAGTAATAGATACTACTTTAAAGCAGTAAAATATATAAGCAAAAACTCTGCTTATATTTCACCATTAGACTGGAATATGGAAGGAGGTAAACTGGAATACCCTTTAAAAGCGACAATTCGTATTGTTAAGCCTATTTACCAAAACACTCAGTTTATGGGGGCTGTTGCTATCAACTATCATGCACATAGCCTTATCAATCAGTTATATGGTAAAGCTACTTACTCACAGAACAACAAAATATTTTTAATAAACAATTCAGGCTATTCTGCTATCTCCCCTGTATCATTGACTTCACCATCGACAGACAAGACTAGTCAATCAAAGTTAATACAAACAAAAGCTTATTTCAATCAGGAAAAGCCAAAGTTATGGCAAACTATGCTTAAAAAAAATTCAGGCCATTACTATAATGAAAATCTCTTATATACATACAGTCAGATTAACCCACCACTATTTCAGCGACACAAAATCCCACCTTTGTGGATAGTTTCAAGTACGATAAAAATCAATTACTCTCAACTATGGTACTTAATTCCCCTATATACAGTTATTGGTATACTTGTTTTCTTTGCTTCTTCTCTTTTCGCCTATTTTCATCAAAAGAACAGGCAAATTCAAACCCTACATCAATATGCAGAAAGTTACCGGCAAGTATTGAAAAAAATACAACTGGCTGCAATCACTATAAACCAGAATGGAGACATTGAATTTTGTAATGACTTCTTCTTATCTCTGACTAGGTTCAGCAAAGATCAGCTAGTTAGCAAATCTTTTATGAAAGTTTGTATACCAGAGAAGCTGCGTCATCAACTTCAAAATAAAATCAATCAAGCCTTTTTCCAACAGCAAAGTTTTCGTCATTATACTACCTTACTGAAGTGTAGTGATGAATCAGTAAAAATAGTTAATTGGACTATTACATACAGCCCAGCATTAACTCATCATTCACATTCAGTAACATTAGTAGGTGAAGACATCACTGCCCAAGTAATCAACGAAGATCAACTACTAAGATTAAGTCATGTCGTCGATCAAAGTCCATTTGGTGTCATATTAACAGATCCGAAGGGTATCGTTGTTTATGCTAATGATACATATATGAAAATGGCCGAGAAATTAGCAGTAGATGTTATTAATAAACCTGCTCAGCTACTTAACTCAGAGCTTGACCCAGATTTAAAAGAGATTATTTTTCAAGACTTGCATGAAAACCAACACTGGACAGGAGAAGTTAAATTAAATAAAACTCACTCTACTCAACATCAATGGGTTCGTCTGGCCATTTCAACTATCAAAGAGCAAGATCAGGTGCTATATATTGCAGTTCTATTGCAAGATATTAATGAAGAAAAGAGACTTGCCAAGCAAGTACAACAAGAAAGTCAAAAAAGACAAACCAGTGAAAAATTAGCCGCCATTGGTCAAGCATCAACAACTATAGCTCATGATTTACGCAACCCACTTTGTTCAATTAAAATGGCACTGCAAATGAGCCAACACCACTATGCCAAACAAGAAAACAAAAGTAATGAGTTGTTTTCTATTGCTCTTGAGCAAATCAGCTATATGGAAAAAACATTAGATGATTTACTATCGTTCAGTAGGCCTGAAAAACTTACCTCTGAATGGACTTCAATAAAACAAATTATTGAAAGCACTCTTTCTTGCCAGCATAAACTAATAAAAGAAAGCCATGTAGTGATTACATTAAATATAGAGAATAATTCGCCGCATATTTTTGCAGATACAACCAAGCTTCGCCGTATTTTACAAAACTTACTTGTAAATGCTATCCAAGCAACCTATATCCTGCCTATAACTAAACGAAATATCACGATCAAAGCAAAAAAACAAGTTAATAACTCTAATCAGTTTTTACAAATTGTGATAGAAAATAATGGTGAAACGATAAATAAAGCTGACCTTAATAAAGTTTTTCAACCATTTTATACAACTAAAAATAAAGGCACTGGTCTTGGCCTAGCTATTGTAAATCAACTAACTTTACAACATCAGGGCTCAATAACACTAGAACCAATGCAGCCCCTTGGCACTAGAGCAATACTTTACTTGCCAATCGATTACACTCGAGTCAATAAGCAATCGAGTAACTATGAATTACCTGAAGCAATAGCCATGGAACAATGACTCACCTCCTTATTGTTGATGATGACCAACCCATTCGCCGCACTTTAGAACTTCACTTAAGTCAACATTACCAAACGACCTTAGCCAGTAATGTAGAAGAAGCGCTAGCAACACCTAATATTCCTGATATTATTTTACTTGATATTTGCATGCCTGGCATCAGTGGTTTAGAAGCAATTCCTGACTTCAAACTGAAATGGGTTAACTGTCGAATTATAATAATGACCGCTTTTCATGACATGAAAAGCACTATTGTTGCAATGCAAAGAGGGGCAGATGAATACATTTATAAACCTATAGATATATTTGAATTAGATAAAGCTATTCAGCAAGCTATTAATTATCAAAACTCTTGTATTGATAAAAACTTAGTCATTCCAACCGCTATTCAGCAAACAATTGTTGGTTCCAGTTCATCTATGCGAGAGATTTTTAAAACAATTGGTAAAATTGCTAACACTTGTACAACAGTTATGATTACTGGAGAAAGTGGTACAGGGAAAGAAATGGTAGCAAAAGCTATTCATCATGCTAGTGATCGACACAATAAACCTTTTATAGCAATAAACTGCGCTGCATTAGTTGATAGTTTATTAGAAGCCGAACTGTTTGGTTATAAAAAAGGGGCATTTACTGGTGCAGTTACAGATCAAACCGGAAAATTTCAATTAGCCCATAATGGCACCTTATTTCTTGATGAAATTGGTGAACTGTCTCCTATTATTCAAGCAAAACTGTTACGTGTTTTACAAGAACAGCAAGTAAGTCCTTTAGGTTCTCAAGACCCAATTAGTATTAATACACGTATTATCAGCGCAACTAATGTTGACTTAGAGTATGCTATAGAAAAAAATCAATTTCGTAAAGATCTTTACTACCGGCTACAGGTTGTTAACATTAACCTGCCTCCTCTTCGCCAGCGTAAGTCTGATTTACCAGAATTAGTTAGTTTTTTACTATCCAAAGCAAGCAAAATGCTAGGTCGTCAAGTAAATAAAGTTGCTGTAGGGGTAATGGATAAACTTTATCAACATGACTGGCCAGGTAATATTCGCGAACTTGAAAATACGCTTACCAAGGCAGCAGCTTTATGCTGTGGAGAAATCATTACTCTTGCTGACTTACCTGATAATATTTACCAACAACCAGCTAAACCAAATATGACTACCAACAAGGTTGCTTCAACTGAACAAAACAAACAAGCGATATATAGCTTAAAAGAAATGGAAAAAAAGCATGTAGCTAAAGTACTAAACTATACTAACTGGCATAAAGGGCACGCTTGCGAAATTTTAGGAATTTCTCGACCTCGTTTACAACGACTAATTGCTCAATTTAATTTAGTAAAAAGTGAATTATAAGCTTAAAAATTGTATCCCCTAGCCTAAAAATTATTCGCAAAGAGTATACGAAAAAATATTCAGGCTAGAATCTTTTAAAGTGAGCTATACCTTACTGTAAACTGCTGTAGTATGCCGATAAATTTGCAATATCTTCATCAGACAAGCTAGCCGCTTGAGCCTGCATAACAACCGCTTGCCCTCCTTGACGCTGCTTCGCTCGGTAGGCTTTAAGTGAACTTTCCAGATAAGCCTGATTTTGTCCAGCTAAATTGGGATAAATAGGCACCATCGCCACTCCATTTTTTCCGTGGCAAGCAGCGCATACTCCAGCTTTCGCTTTCCCTTTATCTGGGTCTCCTGCAGCAACAGATACACCAGGTAACAACATACTAACTAAGACTAATAGAACCACTCGTTTCACTAGCTTCTCCTCATCTCATCAGGCTTGCTTTTAAAGGCACTATTTTTACAAACTAAAGCCTTTCGCATTTTACAAACCAAAGCCTTTCACAGGTTTTGATTTTTCAACGCTTGGTTTACAAAGACTTTGTCTACAAAAGCTTCGACTGTAAAAATTCCATTTTATTTATTGGTTATTTTGTTAACAATGCGCTCAGTCAAACTTTTACTTTATCACGATTTCTTTATATTGAAAAATGAAGCTAGCTCTACCCCCAAAGAGAATAAAGCACACTATAGTTATAAATAATTAACTAATGACCATGCTGAATTAATAATGCAACTCCTCACTTTACCATTAACCTCTCTCATGGTGTGTTCCAGTTGTAATGCAGACTCTATGCTTTATGAATGTCGCTTTACAACACTTATTGAAAATCAGCAATTTATCCCTTTATTAAGGGACAAAACCCTCTTTTATGTCGACACTCATGCTGGTGCTTTTACTGTGGATGATAACGGGGAAGCGACTGTTGAAAAGGTAACAGCTAACCGCCAAAAAACCTTTATTTTAAATGATAAACTTACTCACTTATCACATGTCACAACTATTAAGGAAAATGGGCTTGCTTATCATGTAAAAAATTTAACATTACTAGGCGAAGATAGCTCGACAATTTTACAAGGACATTGCACGACTCATCAAACCTTTCTATAACCTACCCTCGGCAAGCTCAATAACACCTTATCAGTCCTATATACTAATGCTTAATTCTTATATAATCACAATCGTTTTCCAGTAATCAGGTGATTTGTGATGAAAAGTCAACGCAACTATCCCGCTTGGCGCCCACGTCGTATTAGAACTCATTCATTTTCTCGCCAGCTAACACAAGAACACGCTGTTACGGTTAATGACTTAATTTACCCGATGTTTGTTATTGATGGACAAAACATCTGTCAACCAATTCCATCCATGCCTGGTATACATCGCTACTCAACTGACTTACTGTTAAAAGAAGCAAAAGAAGTACATGCTCTGGGTATCCCGGCAATTGCTCTGTTTCCTGCTCCTGGCGCAGAGAGTAAATCACTAACGGGAGAAGCCGCCTATGCCCCTAATGGACTAATTCAAAGGGCTGTAGCAGCCCTAAAAGAGCAACTGCCAGAATTGGGGGTCATTACTGATGTTGCACTTGACCCTTATACTAGCCATGGCCAAGATGGCATCATTGACCAAGCTGGTTATATTTTAAATGAGCAAACGATTGAGGTTTTAGTTAAGCAGGCCCTATCCCATGCAAAGGCAGGGGCTGATGTGGTCGCCCCCTCTGATATGATGGACGGTCGGGTTGGCGCTATTCGCCAAGCATTGGAACAAGAAGGATTTATTAATACTCAAATTTTGGCTTACTCAGCCAAGTATGCTTCCAATTATTATGGCCCATTCCGTGATGCTGTTGGATCTGCCAGCAATTTAGGGAAGAGTGATAAAAAAACCTACCAAATGGATTTTGCTAATACTGATGAAGCACTCCACGAAGTAGGTCTTGATTTGGCTGAAGGGGCTGACATGGTGATGGTTAAACCAGGTATGCCCTACTTAGATATCGTTAGGCGGATCAAAACGGAGTTTAAAGTGCCAACCTTTGTCTATCAAGTGAGCGGTGAATATGCCATGCATATGGCTGCATTCGAAAAAGGCTGGCTTAACCAAGAAGCGGTCATGATGGAATCATTAATCTGCTTTAAACGCGCGGGGGCAGATGCCATACTAACTTACTTTGCTAAGTCAGCTGCCCAACTGCTGAATCGCTGACGGCCAAAGTGAACTGCTTTTAGATGCGGCCATCAAGTATTGAGCCCAAATAGCTCTTTTAGATAAATTAATGTAGCTACCGCAAGTCTTACCGTAACAGGCTTGCCCCTATGGGATAACAGTCCAAGCTCTCCTTTACGCCCTTGATTAGATAAAAAAGACACATCAAGTGCGGAAGAAGAATACACTCTTATCCCGTATCACATACTAAACTTAATTCCGCCATATAATTTATATATTAATGCAATAATACTTTCAGAAAAATGCTGCAACTGTTTCAGCTAATGAGCAAGGACTATTATGAGCCTAACCCCTGCCACAGGTAATAACTCTCTACAATCTAAAGAGGAACCAACCCCTCCTGAAGTAAGTGACTCTTTAAATAATGAAGAACCACTGAGAATCACTGACTTATCGAACCCAGAATATTATATTAATCGCGAGCTTAGCCATTTACAATTTAATGCTAGGGTATTGGAGCAGCCACTCAATGATAACTACCCTCTATTGGAACGGCTGCGCTTTTTATTAATCTTCAGTAGTAATCTGGATGAGTTTTTTGAAATCAGAGTTGCTGGGTTAAAACAGCAAATCGCCTTTGCTAGAGAAAAGTCCAGTATTGATGGATTGCAACCACAGCAAGCCCTTGACGAAATCAGTCGTATCTGCCACCAAATGGTGCAGCGTCAGTACGAAATTTTAAATGATGTCTTGCTTCCAGCCCTGGCTGAAGAAAATATTCGTTTTTTGCGCCGAAGCCAGCTTAATGCTAAACAGGCCGCTTGGGTAAGCGAGTATTACTATCAGCAAATTATGCCTGTTATTAGCCCAATTGGTTTAGACCCGGCACACCCGTTTCCTCGATTGGCGAATAAAATCCTTAACTTTATTGTCTCCCTTGAAGGCAAAGATGCCTTTGGCCGAGAAACAGGAATGGCCATCATCCCAGCACCACGCTCTTTACCCAGACTGATTAGAATTCCTGATGAGGTTTGTAATGGTGGCGATAACTATATCTTTTTATCATCAATCATTCACCACCATGTTGAAGACTTATTCCCAGGGATGACGGTCACTGGCTGCTATCAGTTTCGATTAACACGTAATAGCGACTTAAGTGTTGACTCAGAAGAAGTGGAAGACTTGGCCCGCGCTTTACAAGGTGAATTATTAGCTCGACGTTATGGTGATGCCGTACGTTTAGAAATAGCTGCCAACTGCCCAAAAGAGTTGTCGACCTTTTTACTGGAACATTTTGGCCTTTCTAGCGATGAGCTTTATGAAATTCAAGGGCCTGTTAACCTCACCCGATTAATGGATATATGCAACGCAAAAGAACGACCTGACTTGTTGTACGTTCCATTTAGTCCTGGGTTTCCTAAAATCATCCAGAAAAAAAATGCGGATATGATGCAGGCTATTCGGCGTAGCGATATTTTATTGCTTCACCCTTTTGAGTCGTTTACCCCTATTGTTGATTTGGTACGACAAGCCGCTAAAGACCCAGAAGTACTGGCTATCAAGCAAACTTTATATCGCACGGGCTCAAACTCAGAGCTAGTTGATGCTTTAGTTGAAGCAGCTAGAAACGGCAAAGAAATCACTGTAGTTATTGAGATTAGAGCCCGCTTTGATGAAGAAGATAACCTACTGTTAGCCAGCCGACTTCAAGAAGCAGGTGCTGTCATTGTATATGGGGTTGTCGGCTATAAAACTCACGCCAAGATGCTACTCATTGTGAGGCGAGAAGGGAAAAAAATGCAGCGTTATGTGCATTTAGGTACAGGTAATTATCATGCAGGCAATGCTCGAATCTATACGGACTACAGCCTGCTAACTTGTGATAAAAGCCTAACTGAAGATGTACATAAAATATTTCAGCAACTCACTGGAATGGGAAAAGTAGTACAACTGAAAAAGCTATTGCATGCCCCTTTTACTCTGAAAAAAAGCTTGGTAGAGCTGATCTATAAAGAGGCTCATAATGCTAAAGAAGGCAAGCCAGCCCATATTATTATTAAGGTAAACGCACTTACCGAAACAAAAGTGATGAAGGCTTTGTTTCGAGCTTCCCAAGTTGGCGTTAAGATCGACTTGATCATCCGTGGTATCTGCTGTCTTCGCCCAGGCATTCCAGGCTTATCTGAAAATATAAGGGTTCGCTCAATTGTTGGCCGCTTTTTAGAACACACCCGAGTATATTATTTTCAAAATGATGATGCGCCCAAGGTTTACTGCGCCAGTGCAGACTGGATGGAGCGCAATCTGGATAACCGAATCGAAACCTGTTTTCCTATCGAGAACCCCAAACTGGTCAGTCGGGTTAAGCGCGAGCTGGATATCTATCTGACAGATAACTGTATGAGCTGGCAACTACAAAGTGATGGTAGCTATACACTCAACACCCCAGGTGAAGGGGAAGACAACATCAATGTCCAACAGAAGTTGTTAGAGAAGTTAGGAAGTTAACGCTGCTTAAGCCCCCTTTTTCAAAGGGGGAAGCTAGTTTGTATCATATCTAATTCCACCTTTTTGGAAGAAGGCTGAGCAAGGAAATACTACTCCGCTATCAACTGATAACCTGCCTTGGCAAAATACTTTTTCTCCCCTTCAAAGTCAGCTTCTGTTAGTGGGTGCTGCTCAAGCCAGCCAGCGCCTAGTGATACTTTCAGCCAGTCAGGTCCAGCTGTGACAGTATATTCAGGCAGTACTTCATCCAAACGAATATGGTTTAACACAATTGACAGTCGCAATAACATACATAGCTTTTTTAGCCGAGTCGCTAAACCAGGAGGGAATTCAGCTAGTAGATCCAAGGGAAAGGAACGACGGTGACCACGTACCAAAGCAGCTAGTTGCTGTTGGTAATCCTTAGAGAAACCCAGTAAGTCAGAATGATTGATTACATAAGCACCATGCTTATGAAACTGGGTGTGCGAGATATCCAAGCCAATTTCATGAATAAGTGCCGCCCAGTTAAGTAACTCACGATCTACTTTTTCTAAGTGCCACTGATCAGCTACATAATCAAAACACATTAGAGCATGGCGAGCGACTCGGCGAGCATGCTGCCTATCAACATGATAGCGCTTCATTAAAGCGGTAATAGTACGCTCTCTAACATCTTCGTGACGCAATCGGCCTACCATGTCATATAGCAATCCTTCCCTTAGCGCGCCTTCTGAATAGTTCATTCGATCTATTTTAAAAGCGTCAAACACTGCCATTAAGATTGCCAGACCTGCAGGAAAGATACTGACACGTTCAGGCTTTAAACCTTCAAGCATCATTTTGTCAATATGGCCAACACTGACAATATACTTACGCAGCTCCTCCATACCCTCAGCCGTAATACCCGTACTGGTTAAGCCTTTTGCAAGCAAAACATTTTGTATAGATTTTACCGTTCCAGATGAGCCAATCACATCTTCCCAGCCAGCCTCTTTGTAAGGAGCGGCTATATTTAAAAGCTCCAGGCGAGCAGCATAATAGGCTTCCTGAAACTGTCTGCTGGTAATGGTGCCACCCTCAAAAAATTGCTGACTGTACACTACACACCCCATATGCAAGCTTTCGAGCAACTGAGGTTCAAAGCGCTGACCAATAATAAACTCTGTACTTCCTCCGCCAATATCCACCACTAACCGGCGCCCCAAGTCATCTGCCTGAGTGTGAGAGACACCAAGATAAATTAAACGTGCTTCTTCCCTACCAGAGATAACGTCTATAGGGTGGCTAAGAATTTCTTGAGCACGTTTAATAAAATCATCACGATTGTGGGCCACTCTAAGCGCATTCGTGCCTACCACTCGCACCTTACCCACCTCTAAGTGCTTAGTGTATTGAGCGAATCGCCTCAAGCAGTCAAGGCCGCGCTGCTGGGCTTCTTCACTTAAATAGTCATCATCGTCAAGCCCCGCAGCCAACTGGACTTTTTCCCCCAGTCGTTCCAACGGTCTTATTTCTCCTTGGTCCAAACGAGCCACAATCATGTGGAAGCTATTTGAACCAAGATCAATTGCAGCAATTAAACACTGGTCAGAGTGATTTGAGCGAGATATCCTTGCGGTCATTAGCTATGCCAATAATTTCAATGACAAAGTGATATAGCTTAACAAAATAAACCACTGGTTAGGGATAGTTTCGGCATATTTTGTTTCCTACTATTTGCAAACCTACAATTTACAAGTCTGTTATTTGCAAACCTGTTATTTGCAAGCACAATAGTCGTAAAGGAAAGCAACTGTCGAATACAACGTTACCCCTCATAGTTTCTCGACTATGGACTATATAGCTTCTCAGCCATATAGCTTCTCAGCTGTTACGGCACAGTGCTATGATAGGGGCAATTGACTGACTTGCAATAAATGCTGGAGATTTCAACAATGAGCGAACATATCATTAATGTAACGGATCAAAGTTTTGATCAAGATGTACTCAATGCCGAAGGGCCGGTTCTTGTCGACTATTGGGCAGAATGGTGTGGGCCATGCAAAATGATCACTCCCATTCTTGATGAAATTGCTAACGAATATAAAGACCGCCTGAAAGTATGTAAATTGAACATCGACGATAATGAAGAGACGCCTCCTAAGTACGGTGTTCGTGGTATACCAACTCTCATGTTGTTTAAGAATGGTAATGTAGAGGCCACCAAAGTTGGCGCCCTTTCAAAAAGTCAGCTTGTAGCATTTCTGGAAGGCAACCTCTAAAAGAAAGGCTTTAAAGGGGGAATCCCCCCCCTTTCTGCTTCGTTAATAACAACCGCAGTTATCCTACAGCCCTTGGTACTTCTGAGGATTGACTTCAACTTTTGGTATTTATCCAATTATTTTTCAATTAATACTGGACTTAAATCTCGACAGTTTCTATTATTCAGTGTTAGATTAACCTTAATAACCACCGTTACTCATAAATCTATAGTCGTTAAATATTCACATATAGATGTCAATCGTATATAAATAGCAAGCAAGCGTCTTATATAATGACAAGCATCTTAATAATGAAGACTGTTATATAATTGGCGATCTGTAGATTAAGTTACTCTCACTATTTAAACCGCCTTATAGATAGGTCTTGCGGATAAATATGGTTACTCTTCACACAGCTGTGAATAACACCACTGTGTATAAAGAGTATTTTATAAAGAGACACTTATTAGAGGCACCTATAAAAAGGTTCTTATATAAGAGGTTTTATAAAGAGTTGCTTATAAAAACTACAGTGATTAATAATCCGAGTAACTCAAAATGATAACGGCGACCAACTACCACTTAGCTACAGCTAAGAAATAATCAGGCGATAGAAGGTAGAGGTTATTTAAAGCAATCCAGACAAATTAATCTTAACGCTACCCAAACCAGAGAGCAGTTCCTCCGTTGCATTCAGCATCTACAGAGAGTTACCTTTCATCAACGTATCTTAGTTTACTATGAACCTTACCGAGCTAAAGCAAAAATCCGTTCCTGAATTATTAAAATTAGCCACCGAGATGGGGCTTGATAACCTAGCCCGCTCTCGTAAACAGGATGTCATCTTTACCATATTAAAACGCCATGCGCGCAGTGGTGAAGATATCTATGGCGATGGAGTATTAGAAATTCTGCAAGACGGTTTTGGCTTCTTGCGTTCTTCTGATAGTTCTTATCTAGCCGGTCCTGACGATATCTACGTTTCACCTAGCCAAATCCGCCGCTTTAATCTGCGCACTGGTGATACCGTATCAGGAAAAATTCGTCCACCTAAAGATGGTGAGCGCTATTTTGCACTTTTAAAGGTTAACGAAATCAATTTCGATAAACCTGAAAATGCAAAAAATAAAATTCTTTTTGAAAATCTCACACCATTGTTTCCTCAAGAACGATTAACAATGGAAGCAGGCAACGGCTCAACAGAAGACCTCACTGCCCGCATAATTGACTTAGTTGCTCCCTTTGGTAAAGGCCAACGCGGCTTGATTGTATCACCACCAAAGGCGGGTAAAACCCTAATGCTGCAAAATATTGCATCTAATATTGCCCGTAACAATCCAGAATGCCACCTAATTGTACTATTGATTGACGAGCGTCCAGAGGAAGTAACAGAAATGGCTCGCTCAGTTCGAGGTGAAGTCGTTGCCAGTACTTTTGACGAGCCTCCCGCTCGCCATGTTCAAGTGGCAGAAATGGTGATTGAAAAAGCTAAACGACTGGTTGAGCATAAAAAAGATGTCGTTATTTTACTTGACTCTATTACTCGTTTAGCCCGTGCCTACAACACTGTTATTCCTTCATCAGGTAAAGTATTAACAGGTGGTGTGGATGCTCATGCCCTAGAGCGACCAAAACGTTTCTTTGGTGCAGCCCGTAATATAGAAGAAGGTGGCAGCTTAACCATTATGGCTACCGCATTAGTTGATACCGGTTCAAAAATGGATGAAGTTATTTTTGAAGAATTTAAAGGAACCGGTAATATGGAATTACACCTAGATAGAAAAATATCTGAAAAACGTGTATTCCCTGCTATTGGCATCACCCGCTCCGGTACTCGTCGTGAAGACTTACTGACAACCGAAGAAGAGCTACAACGGATGTGGATTTTACGCAAAATTCTGCACCCTATGGATGAAATTTCTGCGGTTGAATTCTTATTAGACCGGATGAAAGACACCAAAACCAACGAAGAATTCTTCCAATCAATGAAACGGAAGTAACTTTCAAAGCAAGAGAAGTTTTTAAAACTTCTCTTGCTTTAATTTTCCTCTCTCCTAATTAATGACTCCTCAATTCCTATATTTACTCAAAATATGCCAATAGCTATCGCCAGGGGTATTAATGAAATATAAAGACCTGCGAGACTTCATTTCCCAACTAGAAAAACAAGGCGAATTAAAACGCATCTATACGCCAGTTGATCCTTATCTGGAAATGACTGAAATTGCCGACCGCACCCTTCAAAAAGGCGGCCCTGCATTATTATTTGAAAACCCCAAAGGTTTTAATATACCTGTTCTGGCCAACTTGTTTGGTACTGCTGACCGAGTAGCCATGGGAATGGGAGCAAAAAACACCCAAGCACTTACCGAAATCGGTGAATTATTAGCTTTTTTAAAAGAGCCTGAACCACCCAAAGGAATGAAAGATGCCTGGGAAAAATTACCTATTTTTCGCCAAGTAATGAATATGGGACCCAAGTTGGTTAAAACAGCTCCCTGCCAACAAGTCATCATTAGCAAAGAAGATGTAGATTTAACTACCCTCCCAATTCAAACCTGCTGGCCAGGTGATGCCGGCCCATTAATTACCTGGCCTCTAGTGGTTACCAAAGGTCCTAATAAAACCCGGCAAAACTTAGGGATTTACCGTCAGCAAGTAATTGGTCGCAATAAGGTTATTATGCGCTGGCTTTCCCACCGCGGTGGAGCATTGGATTTTAAAGAGTGGCAAGCCGCACACCCTGGTGAACCTTTCCCTGTAGCAGTTGCCCTGGGAGCAGACCCTGCCACTATTTTAGGGGCTGTTACACCAGTACCCGACACTTTATCTGAATATGCTTTTGCTGGGTTATTAAGAGGCAGTAAAACCGAATTGGTTCGTTGCATTAACCATGACTTAGAAGTACCTGCTTCTGCCGAAATTATTTTAGAAGGTTATATTTATCCTAATGAAATGGCTGATGAAGGTCCATTTGGTGATCATACTGGCTATTATAATGAAGTAGATCAATTTCCTGTATTTACAGTTGAAGCTATTACTCACCGCAAACAACCCATTTATCACAGCACATACACCGGTCGACCACCTGATGAACCAGCCATTTTAGGTGTAGCACTAAATGAAGTGTTTGTTCCTATATTGAAAAAGCAATTCCCTGAAATTGTCGATTTTTATTTGCCTCCCGAAGGCTGTTCTTATCGACTTGCTGTTATATCAATAAAAAAACAATATCCTGGACACGCCAAACGAGTCATGCTCGGTATCTGGTCGTATTTAAGACAGTTTATGTATACCAAATTTGTCATTGTTACAGACGATGATATTGATATTAGAAGCTGGCAAGATGTTATTTGGGCAATGACCACCCGGATGGACCCCAAACGAGACATGACCTTTATTGAAAATACCCCTATAGACTACCTGGACTTTGCCTCACCAGTATCAGGCCTAGGATCGAAGGTTGGCCTTGATGCAACAAATAAATGGCCAGGGGAAACTAACCGGGAATGGGGTACTGCCATCACAATGTCTGCTGAAGTAAAGCAGCGAATTGATGAGTTATGGCCCGAGCTTGGTATAGACTAACGAAAAAAGCAGAGCGAAAATAAGTTTGGAGTGCATACGTAGTGACAATTCACACCCTTCCTATTCTTCAAGTCCACCAGCCTCATAACAATATTTATCGAGTGGAACTCGACACTTCTGCTCACCCAGATATTCAGTTTTTTCCTGGTCAATATTTAGAAGTCATTTTACCTGATGAGAGCCGCTGCCCATTATCTATTGCCAGTGCGCCCTGCTCCATGCACACCAACCAATGGCTAGAACTCCATATTCAGCATCAGTTTACTAGCAACCTATCCAATCAGCTTGTTCATATTATTCAAAGCCAACCAGAAATAACCGTGGATATTGCCAAGGGTAATTGCTACTTGAGCCATCCCCCTACTCACCCTTTAGTATTTATAGCTGCAGGCACAGGATTTGCTCAAGTGAAAAGCATGATCGAACATTGCCTAAGCTTCAAGCATAATCAGCCACTTTTTCTGTATTGGGGAGTTAGAAAAATGTGTGATTTTTACCTGCTTGACGTGCCTAACCGCTGGGCTCAGCAAGGCAAGGTAGAGTTTCATCCAGTCGTTAGTGAAGATGATATTTCAGGAGTAGTACAACGCGCCGGGTTATTAGTTGATGCTGTAATTGAAGATTTAAGTAACTTTCCTGAAGCTCACTACTACATCAGTGGATCCCCACAAATGGTCTATGCCAGCTTGGACCGCCTAACAGCAGAAGGAGTGGATGAAAGTCATGTCCATTCGGATGTATTTGATTACGCACCAAGGTAAATATAGTTAGGTAGTCCATGCGCAAAATAACTTGCGCATGGACCACTAGCTCTAATAAAAATACTCTACAGATAACGTCTGGCTAACAGGTCATATGTCCCATCTTTTATCATATTATCCAGCGCTTGTTGTAAAGCACGGGTTATTCTACCTGGTGTTTCTTTATTAAACGCTAAATACATTTCTGTCTTTTTGAAAGTTAACAAAGGTTTTAAACCAACAATTCCTTCTTGAGATGCAAAATAAACACCTGACAAATGCCCAGAAGCCCATAAGTCAATTTTATCAGACATTAACTTAACCGCATTTTCATTATCTCTAAACGATGTGATTATTTGAAAGCCTACTGATTCTAAGTAGTTAGCCAAAGCATCACCTTTGTAGCCTCCTACCCGCAGCTGTTTAGCATCATCCAATTTGGTTAGTTTAATTTCACTATCAGGCTTTGCTAAAAATACCCATTTATTCACCACCAAAGGACCCACCCACTTAAACAGGTCTTCACGTTCAGGCGTACGAGTAGTTGAAAATAATCCATAATTTGGTTTTTCCAGGGTTAACCTAAAAATCCTTTTCCATGGAAAACGTAATGTTAATGAGTAATTTATATTAGCTCGCTTAAACATTTCACGTACGATTTCTGTCGAAAGACCAGTAATATTATCTCCTCGTGCAAAATTTTTCTTATTAGTGCTCATATTAAAGGGAGGGTAATTCTCTGTTAGAAGCACTACTTTATCTTCAGGCCCTGCATTGACAGATGTTGCTAGTAAGCAAACGTATACTGCCAATAATAAACGACATATCCAGCAGCTATTTCTCACTGACTTATCCCCCTCGGCTGTTGAACTACTAGCATTTGTATATGCAATTTTTTTGTTAGACGACACAACCCACATCAATATCAAAAGCTGCTTACCACCTAGTACTACATTTACCCATCACCTAATGCAAACCAACTGAAGTACTTGTATGGTATAAAACAACTGAGTGATAACTTACTTTCAAATTTGACCCAATTACACTGATAATTGTATTTTTTATTAAACAAGCGAAGAGTATAACAAAATACTCTACCTATTTTTACTGGCAATTGAAACTGAACAAACTAACGTGGCGTATGATACAGCCTGATTTCTAATTGAAAAGCAAAAATTCAGTTTTACTTTTAGCTACAAAAATTAAAATAGTAAACTAACTTTCCTATAAGAAACTTTATTTCTTATAGGTATCTAGTCAGCCTTGGAGGTAGCTTGAAGGAATCTAAACTGGAACAAATGTCACTGATTTGGAGGAAAGTATTAGAAAGGTATTTATATCAAGCATTCGTGGAAAGCGTATAAAACTCCCATACGGGAGCTTTATATGCAATTACAAATTATTTGTTTAGTTTTATTGTTTGGCAACACTTTACATGCTAACTCTTATGTATACATTATAAATAGTCATTTGTTAGCGTTTGGTGAGTACCATCTCGCACCATCTCATCCAATGCATTCTGTAAGACATCAATTACTTCATCTGAAGTTTCTTTATTAAATGCCAGGTACATTTCTGTAGATTTAAAAGTCAGCACATTCTTTAGGTTCTCAACACCTTCCAGTTGAGCCAGGTAACGACCTGAAAGGTTACCAGTTGCCCATAGGTCAATTCTGCCATCCACTAATTTCGCCACGTTTTCATTGTCTCTAAATGACAGCACCAAATTAAAGCCATTATTTTCAAGGTGATTTGCAATAGCATCCCCCTTATAGCCACCTATTCGGTACTTCCTTGCCTCATTTAAGTTTCTCAGGCGAATTGGTTTATTGTTTAAAGTAAGAAACACCCATTCGTTGACAACCAGAGGGCCAACCCATTTAAATAAATCTTCTCTTGCTTCAGTTCGAGTGGTTGAGAATAATCCATAGTTTCGTTTTTGCTGGGTAAGTTTATATATTCTACTCCAAGGAAAGCGTAAGCTTAATCTATATTTCACACCTGCGCGCTTGAACATTTCCCTAACAATATCAGTTGATAACCCATCAATATTATCCTCCCTAGCAAAATTCTTATCATTTACACTCATATTAAAAGGAGGATAGTTTTCGGTAAGCAGGATAATCGTGGTTCGGGGGTTGATTTCTGCTTTGGCTACACCCAAGCAAAATAGTAAAGGCCATAATACGAGCAACTTCAAAAAGTGTCTATAATTCATTTTCATTCTCACTTTGCTGGCTTTTTAAGCTATACTCAAAGCTTTGAGTAATTCCCTCCTTTATTTCACCAATCCCTGTGGGCCACCTGCATATCTATTATTTATAAGCTTCTTTCTAGAATACACTATAGTGCAATGCAACTAATTTTCCGTAACCATATAAAACCAATAGCAAATTTCAAGTAGTACTCTAAAATCAATTGATAATAATAGTTGGTAACTAATGCTTATCACCGATAACCATTGCGAACGAAATTTTATTTATGATTATTAAATTTATTTTCTGAAAAAATGTGACAAATTATTGTCAACTAGTCAACAATAATACTTATGACAGTTTAAACTAGATAATATCGTTACCATTACCAACCACAATATAACCCTATATCTGTAGAAAATAACCAAGGGATTAATTACAGACTCTAATAGACAAATGATAACCATCATGTGCTACAGGCCACTAAAAATGTAACCTGCAGCGATTTAGGCGAGAAAATATAGACAAGTGGTATGAATAATAGCTTTGACCTTTAAGATGATAGTGCAACTAGCTGACGACGCTGATCCACTAAAGCCAAGCCTTCTGCTAAATATTGAGTACTTTCCTCCACTCGGCCTTTTTTAGCAAAAACTTTGCTCAACTCGATATAAGCAGCTTCCGTTTTATGAAGTTGCAAACTTTCTCGTAATGCCTGTTCAGCTTTGTCTAGCTGATTTGCGTGTAAATACAACCGGCCCTGCGCCAAAGCTACCTCAGGGTACTTGCTATATTCACTGCGAAGCTCCTCAATAAAGGTCAGCTGAGCATTTAAGTCTTCTCCTTTGGCTAGTCCGTAAAGCTCGACCAATTCAGCATCATAATTTCTTTCTAAGGCTTTACGTAGCTCTTTTTCTGCATAACCTGTTGCTCCGACTTTTATTAATCCCCTGGTATAGGCTGCCAACACAGCAGGTATTTTACGCAGTTTGCGAGGAACATTAGACCACGCCTCTTCTAGCAAACCAATTCGTTTACTGACATTGTCACCAACGCTCTGGCATTTGGCGATAGCTTTATTCAACTGGCAAATAGAGGCTTGCTGTTGTAATGCTTGATACTCTTCTTCATCCACTACATGGCGTTTACGCAAGTCAGGTAGCAGCTCTGTCAACTGTTCCCATTCATGCAGCTTGACATAAACTTGCTTAAGCAGCTTAAGCACATATTGATGACGTGGTTTGTGTCGACGAATCTCTTCCAAGGTAGCAAGTGCCTGCTCCCATTGACCATTAGCTAATTGAATTTGCGCCTGGGTAATGCCAATACCAATTTTCCCATTAGGTACCTGATCATCCGCTTTACGCAGATATTCAATAACTGTATTGCTATCTCCAATTTCATTGGCCGCTCTAGCAGCCGTGAGATAATTAATTAATGGCGCTTCACCTTGATCAGCTGCTTTACCCAACAACCTGCCTGCTTGCTCCCACTCACCATTTATCAACAGATCCAAACCTTTTGAAGAATACCGCTTAGCCCTTTTTAGCTTACTGGCTGAGGTGACTGGCACTAAAAAACCAACGGAGCGTAAGGAAGTAATAGCAACTCGTTTTAACAGGTTATAAATAATAACGGCTAATACAATGACGGCAAAAAACATCCACACACTGGTTTCAAAAGACATATCGCCATAGGCAATCAATACATAACCACTGTCATGTACTATCCCCAACGACACAGCACCAGCCAAAATAAATAATAACAACAGTTTTGTAAAAGCCTTCATTAGTGTGCCTCCCCACTCAGGTTAACACTAATGGATTGTTGACTAGACTTGGCGACTTCTTCATCCTTACGCGGTAGCTTGCCTTTATGTAGACGATGAAGCTCATCAATGTATTGTTTGGTAGCTTTCAATGAACCAGATATATCTGGCAATTTGGGATTTAATTTTATCGCAGCTAATTGCTTCAGCTGCTTATTAATAGCAGCGACTTTAGTACTCTCATAAATAAAATATTCTTTCAGCCAACTTGCTGCCTTCTCTAAGCTATTACTATAAATCAGCTGGTTTTGTTGCAACAACGCTAATTGAGCCTGCTCAAACATCATGCGCAGATTTTGCCGTAAAAACAATTCTTCTTTAGGTGTTAACAAGACTTGTACAGGCTTATCTCGGCTAATATTGATACGCAAATGATCGCTAAAATTACTCCAGGTTTGTTTTAGTTTTGCAGAAACCTTATCAGAAAAGCCGGTATCTGCTTGTTCTACTTTTTTAGCAGGCGCCGATTGGCTTTTTTGATAATCCGAAACAGGCATCAAGGGAAGTTCCATTACTTGACTCACCAATGCACTTATCTTCAAGTATGTACCTTCTACATCTGTTTGCTCAACCGCTCTTACGGCAGCCAAGTCATTTGCTAACGCCTCTCTAACACTATACAGCGAATAGTTATCCAGCCCTCTTAAAATAGCATCTGCACTAACTAAAATAGCTTCAACACCACGGATATCACCTTCAGTTAATAGCCGCTGATTAGCCAGACGTAACATGTATTCTACTTCTGCTAACTGCCAGTCATCCCGACTTGTGCCTTGCATTTGATTAAATTGACGTCGTAAATTACTGATGTTTTCTGCTACTCCCAATACATCTTGCTTGAGCTTCTGTTCTGTACTGCTTAGCTGTTGTTGTTGCTGGGTCAATTGAGCAGATACTTCGTCAACCTGGCTGCTCATCTGTTGCCTTGCTGCATTCACTGATTCTGCAAGTTTTGATTCAACCTTAGCAGCTTCGGCCTGACTCACTTCAACTGGGTTAAACGACTGCTTTTTATCAAAAAAATAACGAACATCGTAATCGAGATAAGCAATGCCTCCGACACCAACCAATGCAGCCAGGCTTATCGCTAAGGCTACTGGACCACTCCACCCCCGCTTGACTACTGTTGCAGCTGACTGAGTATTTGACTCTAAGTTATTATTACCCACAGGCTGAGCGGTTGAATTCGTTGACGTTTGTCCAGCCTCACCTTGGGCTGATGCAGAAGAAGTAAGTGGTGTCAGTGGTTCCCGTGCTGATTTTGTCTCAGACTCTGTTTTTTTCTCAGACTCTGTTGTTGCAGCTGCCTGATATTTATTACTAGTACTATCACCTTTACTTAAATCAGCTGGTGACTGCTCTTCAGTTACAGCTGACTTGCTTTCCGTCGTCTGAGATTGCGTCGTCTGAGATTGTTTTGACTGCTTTTTTTGCTTGGATAGCTGCTCTTTGGCATTGCCTGACGATTTCGCGTCAGTAGGTTTATTTCCATTTGTGTTGTTTGTCATTTATCTAGATACCAAATGCTTTCAACTTGTAAATGTAAATTAACCTGGATGACCCATAAAGTTATGGATTTTATGAATCATCCAGGTTCAGGATCTCTATTTTTCTTGTAACAATTTCTCTTGTAGCAATATAAGAAACTTAAACACTTGTTAGGAGCACCCGAGAAATAACTTGAAAAAGTTTTGACTCAAAGGTGCCCGTCTGACAAGACGCAAAAACGAAGGCATAGTGGGCCTATGTCAAGTTTTTGCAACACTGTCAGGCGGGATGGATTGGTGGCAAAAGTTCAAGTTAATTCTTGGGTGCTCCTTAATCACAGTTTGAAAATACCGCCTATGTAAGACTCTTGTAACCTAAATTAGTGCAGACGACGGCAATTAGCCATACCACTCTGTAAGCCACCTCAAATAATGGTGACAACTTTATAATCATACTAGTGCTTGTTGACGTTTGCCTGAAGATCGCTGCTGTGATTAATAGCTCAATCAAGACCTAGTGAGCACAAATAAGCTACATGAGCACTTTTATCATCGCCTCTTCACTGGCTCCATTAGCATTAATCACTTGGCTAAAGCCCAGTTCTGCAGATAAATCAGCAACTCTGGCACTGGGTACAACTAGCTTCATCTCATTTCGCCACTGTGGATCTAACAAGCTTGCCAAGTGAGTAACAATTTCACCACTGGTGGCCACAATGGTATCAGTCTGATGGCTAGCAAGCAGGTGTTGTACATCAGTTTTGTTATATTGTGCTGGCACACGCTGATAAAGTGGCAGTTCAGTTACCCGGGCTCCTCGCTGCTGCAGCACTTGATTTAATAAGTCTCGCCCACCTTTACCTTTCACTATCAATATTTTATTTTCAGCCACCTGCTGTAACTGCGGACTTGTCAATAATGCTTCACTATCAACACCTGCAGAGCAACTTGCCTCAATATCCCACTCAGCTAAAGTAGCAGCAGTTTTGTTACCAATAGCAAACCACTGAATTTCAATTGGCCACTGAGGCCAATATTGATCCATCAGCATCCCCAAGCGTTTTGCACTGTAAGGGCTAATGACAATCACCTGCTTAAACAAATCTACATTCAGAATGAGTTGCCTGATTTCAGCCGTTTCTGGTAAATCAGTCCGCTCCAGCATAGGTAATGCCCAAGCCTGTAGTCCCTGCTGCTGAAGACTAGCTACTAGTTTAGAGGCTTCGGGCTCTGGTCTGGTAATTAATATCGACATGTTTATTGATAAAGTTTACTGAGGATGTCACCTGCTCCTTGGTTGAGCAGATCTTCTGCTAGGTCGACACCAAGCTTTTCAGCCGTTTGCAGATCATCCACCCCTGAGACTTGTTGACTTTGCTGGCTGGTTATAAAGTGCGTGCCATCAGGCTCAGCCACCAATCCACGCATTGCTAGTTGCTGATCTGACAATTGTGCAAAACAGGCAATAGGCACTTGGCAACCACCTGCTAACCGACGATTCATTGCTCGTTCAGCACTGACACATAAGGCAGTTTCTGCATGATGCAAAGGGGCTATTAGCTTGATAATAGCCTCATCAGTTGTACGACACTCAATACCAACAGCCCCTTGGCCACCTGCCGGAAGGCTTTGTTCAGGGCTTATAAAACTACTGATTCGATCAGCAAACTCTAGTCGTTTTAGACCTGCAGCCGCTAAAATAATGGCATCATATTGACCATCATCGAGCTTGGCGAGCCGAGTATTAACATTGCCGCGTAAAAACTGGATAGTTAAGTCTGGTCGTAGCTTAAGTAATTGTGATTGGCGACGCAGGCTGGAAGTACCAACGACAGCGCCTTCTGGCAACTCTTCAATAGTCGTATATTGATTAGAGACAAAAGCATCACGAGGGTCTTCACGCTCACAAATAACAGGTAAACACAACCCTTCAGGAAACTCCATGGGAACATCTTTCATAGAGTGCACGGCAATATCAGCCTCATTGGCTAGCAGGGCATTTTCCAGCTCTTTTACAAACAAGCCTTTGCCACCCACCTTAGCCAGAGGTGAGTCTAAAAGCTGATCACCTCGACTAGTCATTGGCACTAATTCAACTGTTAAGTTGCTATGATGGGAAAGTAATTGCTGTTTGACGAAATTAGCCTGCCATAGGGCTAAAGCACTTTTACGGGTTGCTATGCGTAACGTTTTCACATCTAAATCCGGCTACAATCGAGTAAATTCTTATGCTTATGATAAGTGAGCAAACCTAATTTAGCATCTATACCATTCACTAGATGTAAATACTGGTATGTACTCACAGCGAAGGGTTTTTAGGCGAGGCCACCGAGCGATGAAGCCCCAGGAGTTTAGTAAACTAAATGACTGGGGTGAAGAGTGATGGTAACAAAGCTTAAAAATCATTCGCAAAGAGTATACTATTGCCAGATTCATTGGCTAAAGTGTTTGCAGCAATTTACGCAACCCTGCTACATGACGTCGACTAATTTGCAATGGCTCAACAACCCCTTTTAAACGCACTTCATAACCACCTTCATCGTTTCGGTTCATCCCTTCAATGGCATTTTTTGCTACTAGTGCATTACGATGAATTCTAACAAAAGCCCCTTCAAATTCTCTTTCAAGATCTTTTAGGGTTTCATCAATAAGCACTTCTCCTTTTGCATGCTTTACTGTTACGTATTTATTATCAGCAATAAAATAGCAGACTTCATTAAGGGGAATTAACTCTACCCCTTTGTAAGTTTTGGCACTGATATGGCTTCGTTTTTCTGACTGCTCCCCAGGCCGAAACTGGTTAATGGCATTTAATTGAGAGCGATTAGTTTTTTTCGCATTATTTAATGCTTGTTCAAGCGCACTTTGCTTGACTGGTTTTAACAGATAGCCTACCGCCTGAACATCAAATGCATCTAAGGCATATTCGCCATAAGCCGTACAAAAAATAACAGCGGGAGGGCATTCCATTTCACATAAATGTCGCGCGGCTTCCAGGCCACTCATATTGGGCATACGAATATCCATCAGTACTACATCAGGGTTGAGCCGCTGGGCTATTTCCACTGCGTCCACACCATTACGCCCTTCTTCTTCCAGGGGGCTATAGCCATCAACCTGCTCTAACATACGTCTTAGTCGATCTCGAGCAAGTGGCTCATCATCCACGATCAATACTTTCATTACACCCTCTAAATGTCTGCTTGATCACTAGTGCTACATGGATAACTTAGCTGGGTTACAAAAACTTTCTCTTGTTGTTGGACTGATAATGACGCTTGCTTTCCATAAAGCGCCTGAAGTCGAGCTTCTATATTTTGGATAGCCATTTGGTTGCCACTTTTTGGCTTAGCAATATAAGCAGCATCAACTGGGTTATGAATACTAATAGTCAGCTGCTGGTTATCATAATGACCTTCAATGCTAATCGTTCCTCCTTCAGCTAACGGTTGAATGCCATGATATACCGCATTCTCTAACAGTGGCTGTAGAGTAAGAGGAGGAATCGGCAAGCTATCTGGCACCCCCTCCAGGTTCCATTTCACCTGAAGTCGCTCACCTAAACGATGCTTCTCTATACGTAAGTATTGCTTACAAATCTCTAACTCGTCAGCCAAAGTGACTTTGGCCGCCACCTCATCCAAACAAGCACGTAATAATGCCGCTAAGTCTTCAACAGCTTGTTCTGCTTTCTCTGGTGAAATCTGAATTAAGCTGGCAATACTGTTCATGCTATTGAAAAGAAAATGAGGGTGAATTCTGGCCTGTAGGGCTTGTAAGCGAGATCGAAGTTCAGCTTGTTCCTGTTTACGTAGCTGTTGTTGAACATAAAAATAACGGAGCAATAGGCTGGTAATAATCAGGGCAACCAACAGATTTTTTGAAACATGCCAGGTATCTAGTTGCGGCCAAAACTGATTCCAATCGAACGGGTAAATCACCCACTCAGCAGCAAGCGAAAATACCAGTGTGACAAGTAAAACAATGCTATAGCACGCAGCTAAAGCATATCCAAGCGGTGCCCCCAAAATCAGAGGCCTGATCCAACATAGGCAGCCTGCACTCACTAGCACTACCCATTGAACAAAGAATGAAGTTAATGCCAGATGGTTCCAATCAAAGCCCATAGAGCTGGGAAGCGCTAAGACTAAAATCAGTACAAATAACTCTGCAAGCACCACCAGCATAAATACTGCTCTGGTAGTACAAAGATCTGGCAAAAAGAACTCTTGATCTAGCCAGTCACCAGTTTCAGATGCTTTCACGACACTATCCGCCAATCGTTATCTATATTATTTTTAACACGTATAAAAATACTCACAAGGATAGTGGATAAATAAGATCCTTTTCTTGTCAATTGTGTGAATTAAGTCGCCAACAATAGCGAAGAAGAGAGGGACAGGCTCAAAAATAACAAAAATGAATGGAGTAATAGGCTATCACTCCATTCATTCAGACACCCTCAGAAAAGGTTAGGATGAAGGTATAATTAGTTTAAAACCACCGTTATGTTTCTAAATAGCGCTTCTTAATTCCAATGCCTTCAAGGGCAGAAAGCTCAGCCTTAGTAAGAGAGCTAAGACCACCAATATAGCGGGACTCAGGCAAAGCAATGGGTGCTTCTTTACCCAGCCGCTGAGCTGTGACTTCGGCTAACTTTTCCAATGTAGTCGTCAGCTTTGTAGGCAACGAGATAAGTACCTGACCTGCTTCGGTTTCCATTAGCTCATCAGATAAGCTCAACTTCCCTGTTGCAAAGTCAAAAACCCCACGCCATTGCGCACTGTCATTCCCTGTTGTTTTTTGGAATGCTGCGCTTATCGTAGCCTGTGGTAGTTGGCTCACCTGTTGTTCCAACTCACTCGCTATAAATTGATTACGCTTTACTGCATCAAATTGATCTTCTGGGTTTTCTTTATTTTTCTCTGCCCACAGCTTATCTGTATTATTAATGAAATGCTTCAATGTTGTTGCTATAACACCAAGATTGGATTGCTTGGATGACAGTTTATTACCTAATAGTTCATTACCTAATAGTTGAATGGGGCTTGAAACTGCAAGCGTCCTTAACCACTGTAAATCTGCTGTCGTTTTTACTTGCCCTTTAATATCATAAAAAGACAGCTGGTTTTCAAAAAATTTATTCGCTAAAGCTTGTTGCTGTTCAGGTGACAGCATCAGCTTATTCTTTGATTTGACTGTAGAACTTAAATAGCTTGTTGCATCCAATAGAGTTTTTGACTTGTCATCAGTTACAGAGCGGCCATAGAACCCTGTAGCCTGATCCAAATTGATTTTTTTACCAGTAAAGGAATCTTCTATAACAGCTGATTCATATTGACTTTCAAGCGCCTGAATCTTCAACTCTTGATCTAAGGCCTCAATCTCTTCATCTAGTTTAACCATCTCTTGATCAAGCTGATTCCGCAAGTTATCAAGTTCTTGTTCTTCTTGAATAACCTTATCTAGTAACTCAGCTTTCGCTGCCACCTTTTGCAAGTCACTCTGCACTTTTGCAATTATGTCTTGTTTTTGTTCATCACTAAGTGCTTCAGGTAATTGCTTGGTTTCAATCACTGCAGCTTTCAGTAGTGCACCTTTATCACCCCATTGCTGAAAAGCAACACTTGTAACTGACATAGCAAGAATTTCTTTTGCTAGATCTTTAATTCTTGCATTATCACTATCCGTCAGCGCTGTAAGAGCCGTGGTCATTTTTCGAAAAGCCCCATTACCACTCGCAAGAGCATCATGACTATCAAAACTTAACTGGCCGACTGCTTTACCAAATTCTTTTACTGTAAAAGTAATCTCTTTTTCCCGTTCTTTAGCATATTCGGCTTTTTGTTTTAGTATCTCAGGGCTATCGTTCTTAGCCTGTAAGACTGGTGAGCCAATACTAATACTTGAGTGAGGATGAGCCTGGCTAAAAAGTGTGGTCATCTTTTCAGATAGGACTGCTTTAGCCTGGCTAAAAAATGAGGCGAGTCCTCGTTTAGCCTGTTGAAGTGGCTGCATCAGACGCTCAAAAAAATTTTTACTTGCATCACCAGCCTGATCAAGCTTAACGGTTCTTCCAGATAAGCTTCCTTCGGGTGATTGCTGTACTTGCTGTACAGCTAGTCTCCCATCATCATGAGTTTCCGATACGGAACCCCTATTTACACTTAATATACTCATCAACATCTCCTAACTGTCCTAACAGTTAATTGTTAATACAAAAAGACAGTAGTTAAATGGTACACGCTGTGATTAAGCGACTACTTATCAACAAGGCGTAACTTTTTAGCTTGGAGTAACTTCAGATACATATTGACACAACTACCTATGGCACGATGACAGACTGATAGTTGTATAATCTATTTTTCACCAATTAGTTTTAATCGGGAATCGGGGATAACCAATGTCGGATAAATCATCAAATCATGCCAACCAACAATGGGGGGGACGCTTCTCAGAGCCAACAGATCAATTTGTGGCCAAATTTACTGCATCAATTGATTTTGACAAGCGACTTTATCGACAAGATATCAGCGGCTCCCTGGCCCATGCAGCCATGCTAAATAAGGTTGGCATTTTAACTGATCAAGAGTTGTCCGATATTCAACAAGGCTTGCAGGATATTCAAACAGCCATTGAAGCCGGTGAAATTGAGTGGTCTGTGGCCTTGGAAGATATTCATATGAATATTGAAGCACGCCTAACTGACCGCATTGGCATTACTGGCAAAAAGCTCCACACGGGCCGCTCTCGTAATGATCAAATCGCTACCGATATACGCCTGTATTTACGCGATGAAATTGATGTTATCTGCCAGGAAATCACCCGGCTACAACAAAATTTGGCTAATCTGGCTGAGCAAGAAACTGAGACCATTATGCCAGGCTTTACCCATTTACAAACCGCCCAACCCGTCACTTTTGGTCACCACCTAATGGCTTGGTTTGAAATGCTCAGCCGTGATTATGAACGCCTACAGGACTGCCGCAAGCGGGTGAATATATCACCACTTGGCGCTGCAGCCTTAGCGGGCACTACCTACCCGATTGATCGTGAGTTTACTGCGCAGCAATTAGGCTTTAGCAAACCCAGTGAAAATTCGTTAGATTCTGTTAGCGATCGGGATTTTGCCATTGAGTTTTGTTCAGCGGCCAGTTTAATCATGACTCATTTGTCGCGTATTTCTGAAGAATTAATTCTCTGGACTTCAGCCCAATTTAATTTTATTGAGTTGCCCGATAGGTTTTGTACTGGTTCTTCTATCATGCCACAAAAGAAAAACCCCGATGTACCTGAGCTGGTAAGAGGAAAAACAGGGCGTATCACCGGCCATTTAATTTCATTACTCACTTTAATGAAATCTCAACCATTAGCTTACAACAAAGATAACCAAGAAGATAAAGAGCCTTTATTTGATACCGTAGATAATCTGAAGGGCTGTCTGCGTGCTTATGCTGATATGGTACCAGCGATAAAAGCTAATAAAGAAAGTATGTATGAAGCAGCCAAACGTGGTTTTTCCACTGCCACTGATTTAGCCGATTATTTAGTAAAAAAACAGATGCCCTTCCGCGATGCCCATGAGGTTGTAGGTAAAGCAGTTGCCTATGGCATTGCCCAAAATAAAGACCTTTCTGAAATGAGTTTGGAAGAGCTACAGCAGTTTTCCAACACAATTGAGCAGGATGTATTCGATGTACTCACCCTGGAAGGCTCAGTGAATGTGAGAAACCATATTGGCGGCACAGCACCCGCTCAGGTGAAAGCAGCTATTGAAAGAGCTAGAGAATTATTAGCATCAAGATAAAAAAGACACTGCTAAAATAAAATAACCAATAAAAAAGGGTATACGATGTATACCCTTTTTTAATTCGGTTGTAATGAGTAATAAATTACGCTTTTTGCTTACGCTTTTTCATACCCATAGCAGAAAGACCTAAACCCAGGCCCAATAGTGCAATACTACCTGGAACAGGAACCGGATTGACTGGGTCAACATAGTGAAGGCCACCAGCACCAGCAAACTGCACATCAGATCCATTACCAATTTCAACGTTAATGAAACGACCGTTATAAGCACCAATTGTTTTACGGGAAGCTGAAATTTGAATGCTATTAATGCTTTCACCTACTGAAAGGTTAAAGTCAGAAAGGTCAAATAAACCAGCAAAAACACCTCGGCGTTGATTAGCTGTACTTATTCCAGGGCCAATCAGGTTATCAGCAAAAATATCTTTATAAACGCCATTAATGGTTACACCAATAGTACCACCCCAGATAATAGAAGGCCGATACATAAAAATAGCACCATCTTTACCAGCTCTATTTTTAATTGGATTTGCATAAGTTAAGGTGAGGTTTTTGTTCATGGCGTTGCCATGAGGCCAGAAGGTATATCTGCCAGTATGAGGATTAGCATCGCCAACCGGATGCAGACCTGGACCAAAGTTTTTCCCACCATAGCTTACTGACGCCACTAAATCATTCGAATCAATGCTATGTTGATTATCAATTTTAATTAAACCAGCCTGAGCCTGCATGCCAACAAATGTAAGTGCGCAAGTCATTAGCCCTATTTTCGTTATTTTCACTTCGTAATACTCCTGAGAAAATTATTGACCTACTTCACAAGATGCTTCCCTGCTCTTTTCAGACTTTACTGAGAAGGTTTAGCAACGTGAACAATGCTTTTAGCAAGCACTAGATAGGCAAAATTCAGGCCAACAAAAAATTCCTTTAAATCACGCTACTTAGCAAGATTTATGGCAATAAATGTAAATTAATCTGACTTAATTATTAAGATAAAATGAGACTTTATTAAACTTTAGAGTGTGAAGCAGAAGCAAGAGAGAAGTGAGTTTGTAGAAAATATAATTGAAGTTTGGCGAGAATTAAAGGGTGGTAAGCAAACCACCCGGCCAGGAAAGTCGTTAAAAAACAAATATAATTAGCAAGCCCCCCAAGGAGATACGATGACTTTATTATTAATTCCACCTTTCATCTGTGGACCATTATATGTGAACTCTTTACCACTTTTTAAGACAAACCGTATTTTATAGCTACCCGGCTTAATACCAGAAAACTGATAGTTTCCATTTAATGCTGTTACTGTAGAAGCTACCTGAGTACCTTTACATGTTAGCAGCTGAACCGCAGCACCATTAATGCCTTGCTCGTTATCTTCTTGAATACCATTGGCATTTTTGTCATTCCAAATATGGTCACTAATCGAAACATTATCAGCCGTTGCGACAGCAGAAAGAGAAAATACGCTTAATAAAATTGAAACTGAAAGTATTTTTTTCGACATTGTAAAAACCCTGGCTAAAAGAGAATTGATATTCAAGTTCTTAATCAATGCCGATAAGGTACCAGAATTGATCAATATTCAAACAACCTGGTTTTATTAGTATGACGCGTATAACAAAAGGAGTTGAGTAAATATGATGTGGTTCATAAAGCAGGTTTCAAACCCTGCTGAGATACTTACAGAAAGCCTACAGGGATAGGTGCAATTACCTACCCCTCCTTAAATCATTCGCGAGATGCATGACAGCGCTGATAATCTATTTTAAATTTAACCGTTGCTGCTCCTTCATCAATATTAAGTACGGTTTTTAACCCTTTAGCTATAAGGTTAATTTTTGCAACTAAATAAACCCGCTCATTACCACAGCTCGTATAAATTGGCTCTCCCCAAGAGTCGAAAACAACATCTTGCAAGCTGCCATAATCATAATAGTAATTTTGCCGCCCCCTAACAGCATAATAGGGGGAGGTTATACCATCATCAGACATACTTTGATGAATGATAACTCCAGCCTCTCCCTCCTCATTTAAGCTAACGGTGCCCTCTATCCCTAAACGGCTAAAGCTTACCTGATAGCCTTCAGGAATGATCAGTGGGATTTGAATAGAACAACTTGTTTCTACTTCATTACTATTCATTGAAACTGCTTGAAATTGGTTAAATATTAAGTCAATTGTGCCATCATCATTAGCATCAGCAGCTACCCCTTTACAAGTACATAAAGGGTTAGTCTCTGGGCACCAGGTACTGCTGGGTATAACAATGCGTTCAAACTCCGGGGTAATAGCAAAACCAACAACAGGGTATAAACTAATTGCGTAAACCAATATATTTTTTGAGAAGGGCATTTTCTATTTACTCTATTATTCTGCCAGACAGTCTTGCAACTCTACCTTAGGTAAAACCAAGGAACGAATAACCGTAGATTGATACTCTGTGGGGACACTCAGTCGATTTAGAAACTCTGTATCAACAGTTATGGATACTTTTAAATTAAGAGATTGGCCACAGCTATTGATTTTATTGCTCATAGGCTTAGTTAAGGCAACATTACCTTTCGCCAACCCACTAAACTGCCAGATAGATGCCTCCCCAACCCCACCCGCTTGTCGATAGCGTAAACTTACCGAGTGTTTACTTGCTTCTGTAGACTCGGTTGCACCAGTTACAGTAATGGCTGGGATAATTGCTCGTTGTTGTTGTGGTACTAATAATACATATTTGATAACACATATCGCCCTATCTTGAAGCTTCTCAGGCCCTATTGTCGTTACCAGATTTTCAAAACTAATAAGGGTATTGCCAGATACCGGATCATATTTAACCGTTGCACTTTCATTGCAACTGTCGCCTAAAAATTTAATATCACTAATTATTGAGTCAGTGCTATTTGATGAAATAAGTTGATTTGCATTTAAATGAGTAACAGCAGAAATCAAAAATAATGCTGATACGCTCTTAAATAAAAGCTTTTTATATTGCATGGTAAAAGCCTTTTTACAGTATAAGGAAGCCTAACCCCAAATGATTCAACAGGCTACAGAAAATATTTTCATGCACCTCAGTGAAGAAATACTCAGGTTAAAAGGCTTCCAGATTACACATCAGTTATTTGCCTGGTTTTCAGTTAAAACTGCCCACACTGAACCATTTCATAACCATAATTAACAGTTCTTCCTGCAGCTTCATCGATTACTACCCGGCCATTTTCTGCCTCTACGGTTATAGACGTTTTAAATGTGACTGTCTGACCGCAAGGCGAAAATGAGTAACCAGCAAAGTTTTTATTAACTGTTATATTTTGAGGAAAGTTACTTGGGAAAAACTCTTGAATCGCCGCATTTCCAGTAGTACCTGCCAAGCGGTGACGTAATACAATTTGTCCTTTCCCGTTATATTGAATCATTGCAACCCCTTCAAACCCTACCCGACTAATTGCCAGCTGATAACCAGCAGGCATTTGAATCGGAAACTTCACAACACAGGTTTTCCGCTCACGCCCACCATAGGCCTCAGCCTGGGGTTGCTCATCAAAAATAATATCAAATGACTTATCAGGGTTAGTATCAACCAAACCGGAACAGCCACCTAAGAAACGAACCTTTTCTGGATCTATCCCTATACCATCTCCATAAGCTAATGAAGAAGCTGAAATAACCAAACTGGAAACAAGTGCAACGTATTTCATGGTCTATCCTTATCTATTCATCCTTGAAAGTAATTAAGAACTACCGAGAAAACCGCTTATTTTATTGGATACCCTAACATCAGGGCTAATTACAGCTGCTAGCAAACCAAATAAGCTTCAATGGTTATTGCTAAAAAATACTGCAACAATAAAAGGACAAAATAATGCCAGCTGCATAGACTCAGATCAACAAATATTCTCTTTTTAATTTTTTTGTTTTTTGTAATGTTACACAAAAATAAAACTATGAAATATATTCATATGCAATAAGCTACACTTCTATACTCTTCGCGAATTATTCTTTGGAAAAATCGTCTAGGACTCTTCTAACAAGAAAATCCAGACATTCTAAAGTCATTCGTGACGAGCATATGTTTTTTATTTCTCTAATACTATTCTATAACGCGCCTTGCCACTTTCTAAATGGGCCAAAGCTTCGTTGACTTGACTAAATTTAAACATTTCAACCATTGGCTTGATATTATGTTGAGCGGCAAATTCTAACATTTTTGCAATATTGCCAGGACTGCCTACTGGCGAGCCAGAAATAGAACGTTGCTGCATGATTAAGCCAAAAACATTGATATCAAGCGGCTCCAAAGTTGCCCCGACAAAATGTAAACGTCCTTTGGGTTTGAGTGTTGAAAGGTAAAGATTCCAGTCCAGCTTGACGTTAACGGTAGAAAGCATAAAATCAAAGCGCCCAGCGGCTGCCGCAATGGCTTCAGAGTCACGAGAGTTGAGTGTGTGGTGAGCACCTAATGACTTTGCCTCTTCAGACTTACTCTCACTAGAAGTAAATGCTGTTACCTCACAGCCCCAAGCATTCAAAAACTGCAAAGCTAGATGCCCTAAGCCCCCAATGCCGATTACCGCCACCTTATCCGTTGGTTTAATGTCAAACTGCACCAATGGATTAAACACCGTAATGCCACCGCAAAACAATGGGCCCGCCGACTTTACATCAATACCTTCTGGTAGCGACACCACACATTTAGCATTAGCCCGCACCTTATCCGCAAAGCCACCATGATGTCCCACAATGGTTCCTTGAGCGGTTAAACACAAATTATGATCCCCCGCATTACAGTGTGAGCAAGCCTGGCAATAGTCAGCATGCCAACCTAATCCAACCAACCGACCCGCCTGTAAATGGGTAACATGCTCACCCACTTGAGCAACCCGACCAACCACTTCATGCCCAGCAACCAGTGGATATTCAGATAACCCCCATTCATTATTAATCATCGATAAATCTGAGTGACAAATACCGCAATAATCCACATCAATCTCAACTTCCTGAGGCCCCAACTCACCTGGGTCATATTCAAATTCCGTTAATTTACCTTTGGGTTCTAAAGCGGCGTAGGCTTTGATCATGGTTTGTCCTTAAAAATTTTATGATGTATTTGAAACACTAAAAATAGCTCTTTTGATTTTTAGTCTATGATAATGACATTTAGTTTAACCAATGTCGTTAAGTAGTGTTTCTTTAGGTTAGATAAAATCTATGAGCAAAAAAACAATAGTAATTCAAGGTTAGACTTCAAATTTAATAGCTTAACTCAGCTGTCTTTAACCACCAGAAAACACAGGCACTCCATAGCACTTTGGCCTCTTTATGAATACAGCATAAAGTGCCTCAGATATATAAACTTGGTATAATCCAAGGGCAGTCTGCGCATATTTTATTGCTTCAACTGTTTTATAGAACATTTTTTATACAAAACCCTAAACTAAATATTAAGTTAGGTTTATAGGTATGACATCCATTAATCAAGATTCTATCAACAAGGCCTTATGGGCAGCCTGCGATACCTTCAGAGGTACCATCAGTGCCGATACCTATAAAGACTTTATTCTGGCTATGCTGTTCTTGAAGTACATCAGTGATGTATGGCAAGACCATTATGAAGCATACCAAAAAGAGCATGGTGATGAGCCAGCGTTGATTGAAGAGCTAATGAAGCAAGAGCGCTTTGTGCTCCCCAAATCCGCCAGCTTTTACACGCTCTGGGAACACCGCCACGAGCCTGGTAATGGTGAGCGCATTGACCAGGCACTGCATGCGATTGAAGAAGCGAATGGCAACAAATTAAAAGACGCCGGTAAGAGTGTATTCCAGGATATATCTTTTAACACTGACCGGCTCGGTGAAGAAAAACAAAAGAACACTATCTTACGCCACCTGCTAGAAGACTTTGCCAAACCTGAACTCAACCTGAAGCCCAGCCGGGTCGGTTCACTGGATGTCATTGGTAATGCCTACGAATACTTAATCAAAAACTTTGCTGCCAGCGGCGGACAAAAAGCGGGTGAGTTTTACACCCCACCTGAAGTATCTGAACTGATTGCTGAGTTACTGGACCCAAGGCCCGGCGATACCATTTGCGACCCAGCCTGTGGTTCCGGCTCGTTATTAATGAAATGTGGCCGAAAAGTAAAAGAGCACCACAACAGCAAAAACTATGAGCTCTACGGTCAGGAAGCGATTGGTTCAACCTGGTCATTAGCCAAAATGAACATGTTTTTGCACGGTGAAGACAACCACAAAGTTGAATGGGGCGATACCATCCGCAATCCTAAATTGCTGGATAAAAACGGTAATTTAATGCTGTTTGATATTGTTACTGCCAACCCACCCTTCTCGCTAGATAAGTGGGGCCATGACGAAGCAGCGCACGATAAATTCAGCCGGTTCCGCCGAGGCATTCCACCTAAAACCAAAGGGGACTATGCCTTTATCCTGCATATGATCGAAACCCTCAACCCCACCACTGGTCGAATGGGTGTAGTAGTCCCCCATGGCGTATTATTCCGCGGCAGCAGTGAAGGGAAAATCCGCAAGCAATTAATTGACGAAAATTTATTAGATGCCGTAATTGGCCTGCCAGAAAAATTATTTTACGGCACAGGTATACCCGCCGCTATTTTATTATTTGCTCGTGATAAACAAGATGATTCCGTCATGTTTATCGATGCCAGCCGAGAATGTAAAGCCGGCAAAAACCAAAACATACTCATTCAAGACAATATCGATAAAATCGTTAACACCTATCGTGGTGGTGAAAATGTCGATAAATACGCCTACGTCGCCAGTTTAAAAGAAATTCAAGAAAACGATTACAACCTGAATATCCCTCGTTATGTAGATACCTTTGAAGAAGAGGAAGAAATTGATTTGATAGCTGTGCGACAACAGCGGGAACAATTAAAGGCTCAGTTGGCAGAGCTAGAAGTGGAAATGGCTGGGTATTTGGAGGAGTTGGGATACGATTCACTGGCCGGGGGAGTATAGCATGAAACTACCCAATAGTTGGACAAAAGAACCTCTGCATAAAGTGCTACTTACTCTAAAAGACGGAACCCATTTTTCTCCAAAAAGCACAAGTGGAGCATTTAAATATATTACCTCAAAGAACATTAAATTTGGTACTATGGACCTATCAGATATATCATATATTTCTGAGGAAGAACATCGAAAAATATTTAAGGCTAGTCCAGTTCAATATGGAGATGTATTATTAACTAAGGATGGTGCAAATACAGGTAATGCTGCGTTAAACGTTTTAGCAGAAGAATTCAGTCTATTATCAAGCGTTGCTATTCTAAGTGGAAAAAAAAACATACTAGTAAATAACTTTCTTATTCAAATATTACTAAGCCCTATGGGGCAGTCACTAATCAAGTCCCAAATGGCAGGCCAAGCCATCACAAGATTAACTTTAAAAAAAATTGGAGAGCTAGTATTTCCCATCCCCCCCCTCCCCGAACAAAAAAAAATAGCCAAAATCCTATCCACCTGGGACAAAGCCATTACCACCACAGAACAACTACTAGCTAATAGCAAACAACAGAAAAAAGCATTAATGCAGCAGTTGTTAACAGGTAAAAAGCGTTTGCCGGGGTTTAGTGGACAGTGGTGCAAAAGACTAATTTCTGAATTTATAATAGAAAGTCGAACTCCAGGAAATACTGGCGATATAGCAAAAAAAATCACCATAAAACTTTATGGTCAAGGTGTTATACAGAAAAAGGAAACTCGCTCTGGCAGTGAGTCCACAAAATACTATATTAGAAAATCAGGCCAGTTCATTTATAGCAAACTTGACTTCTTAAACGGTGCATTTGGAATTATACCTGAAAACTTAGATGGGTATGAGTCAACTCTAGATTTACCTGCTTTTAACTTTTTACCTGAAGTTTGTCCTAAATGGTTCCTTTACTTCGTTTCTAGAGAGGAGTTTTATAAAGCTAATCTAGGGCTCGCCAATGGTGGTAGAAAAGCTAGACGTGTCAATCCTAAAGAACTTTTAGAGTTAAAAGTACATTCACCAAGCCTTAAAGAGCAACAAAAAATCGCCACCATACTCTCAACCGCAGATAAAGAAATCGAAACCCTACAACAAAAACTCGACTGTTTAAAGCAAGAGAAAAAAGCCTTAATGCAGCAATTATTAACCGGCAAACGCCGAGTTAACGTTGACGAGTTGGAGGTTGCCTAAATGGATTGGTCGGTGGAGGAGGTTTATCAGGAATTAATAGCGCTGGATGAGCACCCTCGCATCGAGGCGAAACGCGCCACACATATTGGCGACTCTATTATGCAAACCGTTTGTGCATTTGCTAATGAGCCTGGGTCAGGTGGCGGTTTTTTATTACTAGGTATTTCTGAACCTGATGAAACACACAACAATTATTGGGTAACAGGTGTTACTGATACCGATAAACTACTGAACGAATTACAAGGCAATTGTCGTACCCAATTTGATATTGCGATACCAGTACAAAGCCAGCATACCGCTATTGAGGGTAAGCTGGTGATAGGCGTATTCATACCTGAGCTAGACCCAGCCGCCAAGCCCTGTGGTTTTATTGGCAAGCATGGCAGTAAAAACAAACGTAAAACGGGGGTATGGCGCCGCGGCTTAAATGGTGACTATGAATGCTCTCAACAAGAATTAGCACCATTATTACTGGCTAAATCAGGAATGAGTTTTGAGCAGGTTATTTTATCGGGTGCTGAATGGGATGATTTAGACCCTTCTGCCATTGAGCTTTACCGGCAACTACGCTCCCGAGTGCGTCCTCAGGCAGAAGAGCTGCAAGCCTCTGATGAGGAAATGCTGCGTGCATTAAGGCTGGTAGAAAAACGTAATGGCAGCTATCTACCCAATGTAGCTGGGTTATTGTTACTAGCTAAACCGCTATCTCTACGCCGTTTACTGCCTGTCGTCAGGGTAGATTATGTACGTATTCAAGGCACCCAATGGGTAGAAGACCCAAGCCAGCGTTTTGCGACAACCCAAGATTTTCGCGAACCGATTATTCGGCTAATTACCCGGTTAGAAGCCACCATTTTGGATGATATGCCTCGTCACTTCATTTTAAAAGAAGGCGAAACGCAACGAGCAGACCAACCATTACTGCCCCACAAAGTGGTTCGAGAGGCCGTGGTCAATGCACTTATGCATCGTGACTACCAAGTAAATCAACCAACCTTGGTGGTGCGTTACAGTAACCGGCTGGAAATTCGCAATTCGGGTTACTCCTTAAAGCCAGAAACCATGCTGGGTGAAATGGGCTCGCAGCTCCGCAACCCGATTATAGCCGCCGTATTATATGACCTAGACTTTGCCGAAACCAAAGGCACTGGCATTCGCACCATGCGCCGCTTATTAACCGAAGCAGGGCTTACTGTGCCGGTTTTTACCAATCACCAGCTGGAAAACCAATTTACCGCCACCTATTTATTGCACCAGTTAATGGATGCAGAACAACTAGAGTGGTTAAAGCAGTTTTCATCATTGCAGCTAGCCGATGTAGAAGCAAAAGCGCTGGTGCTGGCGAAGGAAATGAGAGCTATCGATAACGGGGCATTACGGTCTATTACTGGCTTGGACACTCTAACAGCAAGCCAAGTGCTAGGAAAACTATGCAAAGGTTATCAGCTGCTAGTAAAAGGGGGAAAAGGGCCTGCAACTTACTATCGCTTATCAGCTGAAAGTATTAACCAAACAACAGAGCAACCTTCAAATAGCAGTGACCTCAAACTAAATAGCAGTGACCTCAAACTAAATAGCAGTGACCTCAAACTACATAGCAGTGACCTTAAACAAGAAAACCGTGACACGCCGGAGTTATCGGATAGTTTGCAGCAAGCTATTACAGAACTAACCCCTAAGGCACGTAAAGAAAAGCTATGGCCCATTATTTTAATGCTGATTGCAACTACCCCAAGAAATGCTGAAGCACTTGGTGCTCTATTAAAACGAGATGTCAGCAGACTTAAAACCAGCCATTTAAACCCGCTAAGAGAACAAGGGCTAATTAATTATCTTTACCCAGAGGTGGTTAACCACCCTGAGCAAGCTTATCAAATTACTCCTAAAGGGAAAGAGTGGCTAAAGGATCACCCTATTTAACTTTGTAACTTATTGATTCAAAGCCTTAACTGAGTCAAATATAAAGCAGTATCTGTATAGAATAAGGATTCATCATGCAAACTGGCCCAAAATTTCAAGAAGAATACAGCGCCAAAATCCCTGCTTTAACATTGCTGAGCAAACTTGGCTGGACATTTTTACCCCCAGAGCAGGCATTAAAAATTCGTAACAATAATACCAGTGATGTACTATTAAAAAGTGTTCTCAAACAAGAGTTAAAAAAGCGCAGCTTCCCGTTTAATGGCAAAAACCACAGGTTAAGCGATAAAGCAATCGACAATATTATCAGCATAATTGCCAGCCCAGCGCTTAACGAAGGCTTAGGAGCAGCTAATGAAAAGCTCTACAACCATTTGCTCTACGGTATTTCAGTTACAGAGTTTATTGAGGGCAAAAAAGCCAACCCCACCATCCCCTTGATTGATTGGCATAATACTGAAAACAACAACTTTCTCTTTACTGAAGAATTCACTGTGTTACGCAGTAATGGCATAGAAAGTCGCCGACCTGATATTGTATGCTTTGTTAATGGCATTCCTTTTGTCGTCATTGAAGCGAAACGCCCAGATAGCCAGGCCAAAAAAGGCCCAACAGTTGAAGAAGGGATTTCTCAATGCCTGCGTAATCAGCACAACGATGAAGTTCCACAACTATTTGCCTATAGCCAATTATTACTATCAATTAATGGTACTGACGGACGTTACGGCACCTGTCATACACCGGCAAAATTTTGGGCAACCTGGCGTGAAGAAGATATCAGTGAAACTGAAATGACAGGTTTGAAAAACCAAAGACTTTCTACAGAACAAAAATCGGCTATTTTTACGCATCGACCAGCGAAAGACTCAGATTGGTATGAAACACTCATTGCTAGCGGCGAACTGATCGTAACAGGGCAAGATAAATTACTCATCAGTTTATTAACACCTAAGCGATTACTAGACATGACGCGCTTCTTTACCTTGTTTGATAAAAAAGCCGGGAAAATAGTCGCCCGTTATCAACAGGTATTTGGAATTAAGCGCTTAATTGAACGCATTAGCACTCACAACAATAAAGGTGGCCGCGAAGGTGGTGTAATTTGGCATACCACAGGATCAGGCAAGTCCTTCACTATGGTGTTTTTAAGTAAAGCATTAATATTACATGATTCACTCAAACAGTGTCGCATTATAGTGGTAACCGATCGGATAGACTTGGAGAATCAACTCAGCAGCACTTTTATGTCCAGTGGCGAGCTGGCTGCAAAAAAAGATAAAGCTGCTGCCATGGCTACATCAGGACAACGCCTGGCAGAACAAATTGGCCAAGGCAATGAGCGTATTATTTTTTCATTAATTCAAAAGTTTAATAGCGCCACTCAGCTACCGGCTTGTAAAAATAATAGCGCCGATATTATTGTGCTGATTGATGAAGGACACCGCAGTCAAGGCGGCGGAAACCATATGAAGATGAAGCAGGCATTACCAAACGCAGCATTTATTGCATTTACAGGCACCCCTTTATTAAAAGAAGACAAAACAACCAACAAATTTGGCCCCATCATCCACGCTTACACTATGCAACGCGCAGTGGAAGATCAGGCGGTCACACCTCTGCTTTATGAAGAACGTATCCCTGATTTAGATGTTAATGAACGAGCAATCGACAGCTGGTTTGACCGTATCACTGAAGGGCTGACTAGTGAACAAAAAACTGACTTAAAACAAAAGTTTGCTAAAAAAGGTCAAGTCTATCAATCAGAAGACAGGCTTCGCTTAATCGCACTGGATATTGCCAATCACTTTGTCAAAAATATTGATGATGGGTTAAAAGGCCAACTAGCTTGCGACAGTAAAGAATCAGCTATTAAATATAAACAGTATTTAGATGAGGCAGGGTTATTTGAAAGCGCAGTGGTTATGAGCCCACCTGATACCCGTGAAGGCAACACGACGGTTGATGAAGCTTCAATTCCAGAAGTAACACAATGGTGGAAAGAGAATGTAGGTAACCAGGAAGAACAAGCCTACACCAGACAAGTGATCGACCGCTTTAATAAAGACGACGAGCTTAAACTGTTGATTGTCGTGGACAAGCTACTCACCGGTTTTGATGAACCGAAAAACACGGTGCTTTATATTGATAAACCACTTAAAGAGCACAACCTCATCCAGGCGATTGCCCGAGTGAATCGTTTACACCCACACAAGAAGTTTGGCTTATTAATTGACTACCGTGGTATTTTAGCTGAGCTTGATACCACTATCCAAAAATACCAGGACTTAGCATCTAGAACCCAAGGAGGCTATGACATTAATGACATTGCCGGCCTCTATAATCAAATGAACACTGAGTATAAGCGTTTACCCCAGCTGTATAAAAGACTGTGGAGTATTTTTAGTGGCGTTAAAAATAAAAGTCAAATTGAACAATTACGGCAGGTATTGATCCCAAAGATTGTTGAAAAAGACGGCGAGCTAGTCGATGCCAATTTAAAAGTGCGAGATGACTTTTATGAAGCACTTACCGAATTTTCCAGCTGCCTGAAAGTGGCATTACAATCCGCTACATTTTATGAAGATAAAAGCTTCAGCGATGAAGATCGCCGCCACTATAAAGAAACAGTTAAACAACTGTCTAATTTACGCCAAGTAGCCAAACGAGATGCTGGCGAAACCGTTAACTATGATGAATATGTGAGCCAGGTGAAAAAGCTGTTAGATAAGCATGTAGTAGGTGTAGAAATAAAAGAACCAGATGGTGTTTATGCGGTAAGCAAAATGGGTCAGCAACAAAAACCCGAACAATGGAGTGAAGAAAAAACCCGTAATGAAACAGATATCATAAAAACCCGAGTAACAAAAATGATTGAGCAGGATTTACGTGATGATCCTTATGCTCAGGAAGCTTTCTCAAAGCTACTACGCAAGGCTATTGAAGAGGCTGAGCAGCAATTTAACCACCCACTCAAGCAGTATTTGATTTTTCATGAACTTGAAACAAAAGCCAGCGCCCGTCAACTGGATGATATACCCAAGGCTCTGTCAGGAAATATCCATGCACAAAAATATTTTGGTGTGTTTAAGAAAGTATTACCAGCAGCTTTTTCTGTATTTAATGAAGACGAGCAAAAGACTTGGATTGATTTAGCATTTAAAATAGAAACACTGGTTGAAAAGGCTGTTGCAGAAAATTCCATTAATCCACAAAATATAGAAGCCGCTATTCGTAAACAATTGTTACCTATACTATTTAAAGAATGCAAAACCATCGGTAGCGGTATGGACCAAGCGAAAGCTATAGTAGAGTGGGTGGTACAAATTACCCGTGTAGGTATATCAGACACTTAGATTCTTCACTACTAGCTAGAATGAGTACATTTATTGAGCATAACAAGACCACTACTACGCTAACAAACCGAATGTTAGCGTTTTACTATGGCGATGAGTGTATTACTTTTGAGCGAACAAACCGAGTTAACTCAATACAACGAGTGCTTATTAAAGTATACCCGGACTGCCGGGTATGTGCTCATGCTCCATCTACTGCAAGTGACGCAGAAGTATTAGAGGCCGTTAAAAAGCGAGCCCGCTGGATTTATCAACAATTACGAAACTTCCGTGAACAGTTAACCCATATCACCCCCAGGCAATATATCAGTGGCGAAAGTTATTATTATTTGGGCAAGCAATACATGCTTAAAGTACTAGAAGCACCTGAAGCAGCTCCGAACGTCAAGCTATTTAGAGGCAAGCTTGAAGTTACCGTACAAAAGCGAAACCCTAAAAAGGTTCAGGCTTTAATTGAAAGTTGGTACAAGTCCCGAGCCAAAGAAATATTTGCTAAACGCCTTGACGCAGTTATAAACCAAACCCTATGGGTAACTGAGCAGCCTCCATTACACCTTCGTACCATGAAAACCCAATGGGGTAGTTGCTCTCCTAATGGCCGCTTAACCCTCAACCCTCATCTGGTTAAAGCCCCGTGCGAATGTATCGATTATGTCATACTTCATGAACTCTGCCATATTGCAGAACATAATCACAGCGAACAGTTTTACCGCTTAATGAAACAAGTAATGCCTAGCTGGGAAAAAGTAAAATCCAGATTGGATGGCATGGCAGCTAGTTTTCTTAATGGGATTCAAAAGTAGCGTAGCAAAAGAGCTGCCAATAGCTTTTTTCGCCTAAAGCTGTGGAGCCAACAAGATTTAATCGATCAATTATTTGCTAATTACGATAAATTAGGCAAGGAAATTAAGGCGGAATTACCTCTAAAGCAGGTTTGGGCTGTCGCAGTACAAGAATAACCTGTATTTAAGGAGGCTATACCAAGCCTCCAACACTATTCACTTCGATTTCTTATCAATCCACCATTTTCTCACCAAACAGCACCTTTAATTCTTCCTGCAAACGTCGTTTGGGCTTGTGCTCAACACGTGCTCTTTCATTTAGTTTGATACTAAAGCAGCTGTTGCTCTATCTGTAATTTTATTGAGTCGCTATAAAAGCTTGCCCATTTATAATAAGCGTGGCTATCTATAAACAAAAAACTCAGCCCGAGTTCATTTACTTTTACTTTGTACAGGTTAGAAACCAAGATAATAGTCTCTGCTTCGCTGAGTGACTTATTATTTATTGTTGAGATATTGGCTACCATCAGTGGTGTTCCTTATGTGCTTAACCATAGGAATGTGCATATTTCATCATTACAAGACAGATTATGCATTAATATCAACCTGAAGACTAAAGCTGAGTGCATTATGCACATCAAATGATGTAGATACGGGCATAAAGTCATTACTCAACAACTATTTATATATTGTTATCCCTACTTAGCTTACTTTGACCTTTCCAGAATCACTCACCAAAAGGATACTATTATATCTATAATTGGACTATATCTATAATAATAGCTACTATTATATCTATAAAGTAGCTTACAAGGTGATGTATGAAACGCTTATCTTTGCTGTCTCCTGCCGATATTCAGCAACAGCTAGCAGAGGCCATTCGTCAAAAGCGCAAAGCCATGAAGCTTTCACGTGAAGCACTGGCGGAAAAAAGTACTGTTCCCGCCCCCACGATTAAGAAGTTTGAAACTACAGGGCAAGTCTCGCTGCGACAGTTTATTTTATTATGGCAGTGTGTTGATGATTTGGAGCGACTAGCTGAACTTTATAGAGTACAACCAACAAAGCCCCAAAGTATCGATGAGGTACTTGGTAAATGAGCAACTTTAACCCAATCAATAAGCTAGAGGTGTTTCGTCGACTAAGTAGTAATGAGAGAGTAGCTGTTGGCACTTTGGCTCAAAATGCTCAAGCTGTATTTTTTCAATACCATAGTGATTACTTGCAGCACTATGACAACCTCTCGCCATTTAACCTTCAGTTTGATAATAGTCTCCAGCAAGCACCAAAGTCACCTCATATGGGTTTACATATGGCAATTAATCCACCCACCGAGCAGTTCTGGTGCAATAGCTTGGTTAGCGTTGAAGCGCTTTGACTACTCACCAGAAAACGGGCGCTATCACCTTCATAGCCTATGTGGATTAGTAGATGCGGATTTTAGGATGCCGTCCATGGATTATGAAGACCTAATTAAAGTTAGTGCAGTGCTATGTAAAAGCCCTGCTGCTGGAAAAGCCCAGTTTCGCCGAGCAGTATTTAACCTATTTGCGTTAAATCAAGATGACCACAGTAAAAACTGGGCATTTTTGCAGGATGACCTTGGTCAATGGCAGCCTTCCCCTTTTTATGATGTAACCTTTAGCCCCACGCCTCATGGTGAGCACAGTACTGCCTTTGGTGGTTTTGGTAAGACCCCTCCATTAAAGGTTATTCAACAATTAGCACGGCAAGCTAATTTCCCAAGCTGGAAGCAGGCTCAAGAAGTGGTTACCGAGGTGGTTGACGCTTTATCCAAATGGAACGATGTAGCTAGCCAGCTGAGCATTTGTATAGAAACCAAACGCTTAATTAGCAAACAGCACCTTTAATTCTTCCTACAAACGTCGTTTAGGCTTGTGTTCAACACGTATTCTTTCAATAAGCTTTTGCCATTCATTTAGGCGATTTAATTTTGTATAAAGTTTTCGCATTTTCCGTAAATAGCCAACAGCAGAAATATAAGAGTTCGCCTTTACCTCTGCTATTAGTGATTCAACTATATTGTCCCAAATAGTTATTGTAATATCAGGGTGCGTGTCTTTAACAGCTTCTGCCACATTTTGGCTTGTGTGATTATAACGGCTATAGAGTCGTCCCTTATTCGCTTTTTTGCTTTTCAAATAGAAGCTAACCACGTCTTCATTACGCTGCTCTTTAATTGCTATGGAAATTAATAAGTCATAGTTGGGAAAGTTTTCTTTATATTTTTTAACTAAAGGATATAGCACTTCTGGCTTAGGTAAAGGCCAATTCCTTTTAAGATTATTTTTAGCTGTTACATCAGGGCGTTGCCCTGTTTCTAAATAGCCTAATATTTTGTTTCTCACTTCAGCCCAGCAGCCTGCTTTGGTACAAGCAGTTTGTAACTTCTCATAGGCTTCTAACGACGGCCTATCGAAAAAGCTTTGTGCTCGGTATGCTGCAACTAAGTCATACTGACTGTTTTGTGCAGCCATCTCACGCAGCAGGCTTTGCAACTCACCTGCGATTCCTGGCGCGTCATCTAGTGTTTTATAGAAGCCATCAATACACCACTGACGAGCTTTTTTTATTTCACCTATAGCTAACAACTCATTTACTAAGTCTTGGTAATCTTGAGAAGATTCAACCTCTGCTTCCATTAGTGCTATCATTTTTTCATGTTGTCTACTCGCTTTTAACGAGTGTATTACTGTTCTCAGTAGCTTCTTACGGTGATACTTTTTAGTAAAGTCATGTATAGAGGGTGGCATAGGAGTCGCTTTTAACCTTTTCATAAGACTGTCTACGACTTGTTGCCAATCAGCTGGAGTATATATCGGGCTTTCTAAAAACTCATTAGCATTTTCCAATAAGCCAATATCATCTTCTAACTGTCGTTCAATTACCCACAACAATTGCTCCGAATGAGAAAAGCTTGACTCAGGAAGTGACTGGAGAACAACTTCCAAACATTGCCCAATTTCAAAAACAGTTTCACCTTCATCATTGGCCTGTTCAGCTTGTTGACAACATTGCTCCCATATGTACTCCCCAAGTTGTAATACATCATCCCCGTGACCTTGTTTTAATAATGATGTCAATTGGGTTTTAACTGGAGAATAGTCTGGTATATTACTCTCATTATCCCAATGGTTGGACCAGGCATCTATGCGACTCAGTTCTTTGATTTTTTTCCGCAGTCGTTTAACTTGCTGACTAACGTCACTATTACTAAAGCGATGGTTTTCTAGTATTAACTGCCTTATTTGAGGATGTTTATTGGTTATATCAATTAATAAGTCACACAAATCTGCATGAGTTTTTTTAACCAAAACCCTATACAATTGCACTTCATGGCCTGTTAATGTTTTTTCACATTCTCCCTCTAAATATAACTCAGCATCTTCCTCGATCTCATCATCAAGCTCATGATAAAGATCATTATCTTCAGTTAATAGCAGGATTTTTTTATGCTGCTTTAAATACTGACCAGCTTTTAAAATTAGGGCCACAGCGTGCTTACAGTTGTCATAGTATGGGCAGCTACACCCTGCAACTAATTCATTTTCATCATCTAAAAATACACGAGTAATATAAAGCTCACTTCCTTCAACCTCAGCAACTAACTCGTCATGTTCAGTAATGAAAATATCATCACTAACATAATTTATATAGCCTTTCCCTCGGCTAACAATGGTCGAGCCAGCCCACTCATATAAATCATCAATTGTTAACTTGCGTAAATATTTTTGAATATCTGACATGTATTATTTGATTCTTTTGTAGATAGAATAAAGTAAGCTCAACCTAAGTAAGGGGGTTATAGCGACTCAACAAGCCATATCAACCCAACTCCAACTCTACTTCCTCTCCACCCTGCTCAGTCATAAACCGGTTCAACATACTAATGAATTCTTCGCCAGTGCTGTCACATACCCACTGCTGTTCGTTTGGTTGCTGTTCTTTTGATTGATAGTTAAAGTGGAATCCACCACTTTTGGCTGCCAGCCACAGTTGTCGTAGTGCTGGCTGACGACTTAGGATGATCTGGCTGTGGTTTTCAAACTGCATGGTTAGCATACCGTTGCCAGATTCGCAGTCTATATCTATCTCTAGCTCATCAATGGCATCTTCAATAGCCACCATTAGTTCGTCTAATAACTCATTAAATTCTGCTTCTGTCATTCGCTTGTAACCTGTTTGATGTGACTTCTAAGCTGTTCCCAACCTGTTCTAGCCCATTGTACAAATTTGTTTAGTCGCTATCAGTTTAACTGTTTGAACATTAGCCGAGCTATAACAGACAAGGTATACTTTGCCGTCATTATTGTACTATTAGTGAGGGATATCCAATGCGCATTCTATTTGCTGTGCTTCTACTTACCTGGCTGGCTGGTTGTGGTCAAAAAGGACCTCTTTACTTACCAGATGAATCTGAGCAAGAATCTACAGAATCTGTTAACCAATAAGCGATTTGATTAAGAAGCAATATGGATCACTTTCTTTACCGCGATGGCGAATTATTTGCCGAAGATGTTCCGGTTACGGAGCTTGCTAAGCAGTATGGCACGCCCTGCTATGTCTATTCCCGGGCCACACTGGAACGTCACTACACAGCCTATACCAAGGCGATGGGTAAACACCCCCATTTGATCTGCTATGCGGTAAAAGCCAACTCCAACCTGGCTGTTCTCAATGTTCTGGCTAAACTAGGCGCAGGCTTTGATATTGTTTCAGTAGGTGAGCTTGAACGCGTCCTAGCGGCTGGTGGTGATCCAGCCAAAGTGGTTTTCTCTGGAGTAGCCAAGCAAGAGGCAGAAATTGCCCGGGCCCTTGAGGTCGGCATCCATTGCTTTAATGTGGAGTCGGAGTTTGAGCTTGCACGCATTCAGAAAGTCGCTGCAGAAATGGGCCAGCAAGCTGCTATTTCATTACGAATTAACCCCGATGTTGATGCTAAAACCCATCCCTATATTTCAACAGGGTTGAAAGAAAACAAGTTTGGTATTTCTTTTGATGATGCAATTTCCGCGTATCAAAAGGCCGCTCAACTACCCAACCTGCAAATTATAGGCGTCGACTGTCATATTGGTTCGCAATTAACCGAGATTGATCCATTTTTAGATGCAATGGATCGCCTGTTATTTTTAGTTGATGAGCTAGCCAAACTGGGTATTGAGCTAAAACACCTCGACTTAGGCGGTGGCCTTGGGGTCCGTTATCAGCAGGAAATACCACCAGAGCCGGATACCTATGCCAAAGCCGTTATGGAAAAAATCCAGGGCCGCAACCTCACCTTAGTATTTGAGCCAGGCCGCTCAATTGCTGCCAATGCCGGTATTTTAGTCACCCAAGTTGATTTACTGAAAGACAATGGCCATAAACACTTTGCCATTGTGGATGCAGCTATGAATGACCTGATTCGCCCTTCTCTGTACAATGCTTGGCAGGACATTGTTCAAGTAAAACCAAGAATTGATGGCCTACAAGCTAATTTTGATATCGTTGGCCCTGTGTGTGAGACAGGTGATTTTCTGGGCAAAAACCGAGAACTAAACCTGAAGCCAGGCGACTTGCTGGCCATTCGTTCTGCTGGCGCGTATGGCTTTGTTATGAGCTCTAATTACAACAGCCGTAATCGAGCAGCAGAAGTGATGGTTGATAAAGACCAGCACCATCTAATCAGGGCTAGAGAAACTGTTAGCCAACAAATAGCAAACGAATACCTACTCCCTAACTAAGTAAAACTGGATATCTCTTGTAACCTTAACTAATGAGATATCCAGGCTTTAGATTCGCATAGACTTACAACACCATGCTGTTACGTTTTACAAAAATGCACGGGCTTGGCAACGACTTTATGGTTGTCGACTTAGTCACCCAACACTGCAAACTCAATGAAGATTTAATTCGGTCATTGGCCGATCGCCATCGTGGGATAGGCTTTGATCAACTACTGGTTGTTGAACCACCCAGCCACCCAAACAACGACTTCAAATACCGAATTTACAATGCAGATGGCGGTGAAGTAGAACAATGCGGAAATGGAGCGCGCTGTTTTGCTCGTTTTGTGCTAGACAAAAAGTTAACAACCAAAAACCATATTAAGGTTGAAACACTGTCAGGTGATATAGAATTAATAGTAGAAGCCGATGGCAATATTACTGTAGATATGGGTATACCAAAGCTAGCGCCAAGCAAAATTCCTTTTAATGCACCTCAACAGCAGACTACTTATAAAGTACAAACTGTTAATGGCGAAATGGAATTAGGTGCTGCTTCAATGGGTAACCCCCATGCAGTATTAAAGGTAGACACTATCAATAACGCACCTGTTAACACATTAGGGGCGGAATTAGAGTCACACCCAGACTTTCCTCAGCGGGTTAATGTTGGTTTTATGGAAGTACTCAGCCGCCAGGAAGTCAATTTGCGAGTGTTTGAGCGTGGCGTAGGAGAAACTCAAGCTTGTGGTACTGGAGCTTGTGCGGCAGTTGTCGTTGGTTGTATTCAAGGCTTGCTGGATGAGCAGGTAACTGTGAATTTACCAGGCGGTAGTTTAACAATTCAGTGGCAAGGTGAAGGGCATAGCGTAAAAATGACAGGTCCTGCCTGCCGGGTATTTGAAGGTCAAATTAGGTTATGACAAAACCAACCAATAAGCTGGCGTTTTCGGAAGAAATCACCGAACAGCAGGTGGTTGCTTATCTCGAAGCTAACCCTGACTTCTTTCTGCACAACCCTGATTTACTGAAAACTCTCACTGTTCCCCACCCGAGTGGTAAAGCAATTTCTTTATTAGAACATCAAGTTAATTTGTTCAGAAAAGAAAACAAAGAGCTGCATAAACGCTTAAGCAATTTAATTGCTATCGCCCGAGAAAATGATCAGCTTTTTGATAAAACCCGCCGACTCATTATCAACTTGCTAGCTGCCAGTAGCTTGGAAGATATTCAAGTCATTATTGAAGAGCACTTTAGAGAGCAATTTAAAACAGACGCCTGCTGCCTACTTTATTTTGCAGACCAACCTCTCAACACTCATGGCCGAACCTTTGCCTTAGCAGAAGCTAAAAAACAGTTAGGGGATATTCTTGAAAGCACCAAGCCTATTACTGGTTTATTAAAACTAGAGCAAAAGCTTGTACTTTTCCCTGATCAAGCCCATCAAGTTGGCTCTGCTGCCGTGGTGCCACTTTATCATCAACGGCTATTGGGTATTTTGGCTATTGGTAGTGAGGATATGAATCACTTTCGAACCAGCAATGGTACCTTGTTTTTAACCCATATTGGTGAAGTACTCAGCCAGCTGGTTTACCATTTTCAAGAGCAATCTAATTAACAAAAGCAGCCAATTAACAAGAACAGCTAAAGCGTGTTAAAACAAACACTACAGGAATACTATAAATACCTGGGTATAGAGAGACAGCTGGCAAAACATACGCTTGATAATTACCAGCGTGACCTAAACAAGCTGGCTGTCTGGCTAGATAGCCAGCAGTGCCCAGGCTGGGAACGAGTAACACCTCAGTTACTCAGACACTACCTAAGCCAGTTAAAACATGATGGTTTAGATCACCGCTCAATACAGCGTCACTTATCTAGCATTCGCTCTTTTTATTCTTTTTATTGCAGCAAACATTCCAGTCAACAAAACCCGACCCTTGCATTGCAGGCACCAAAAGCATCTAAAAAATTACCCCAACTGTTGGATGTCGATCAAATTGCCCAGCTGTTAAATACAACACCTGATAATCCACTATTAATCAGAGACCATGCTATTTTAGAGCTTTTTTATTCATCAGGCTTAAGATTAAATGAACTATCACAGCTTGATATCAGTGGAATCGATCTAAACCAACAGCAGGTAACTGTAGTTGGCAAAGGCAGCAAAACCCGACTAGTACCAATCGGTAGCTACGCCTGTAATCGCTTAAAGAAATGGCTGACAACCCGCAGCCTGTTAGCCAAACAAGGTGAGAGCGCCCTGTTTGTTTCTAAACTGGGCAGTAGAATTAGCAATCGACAAATTCAAAACAGGGTTAAGTATTTTGCTCAGCTCATGGGGTTACCAGGTAACCTGCACCCTCATATGTTGCGCCATAGTTTTGCTACTCACTTATTGGAGGGAAGCGGTAACTTACGCGCTATACAGGAATTACTGGGCCATAGTGATATTAGCACTACACAAGTGTACACTCATGTAGATTTCAACCAATTAAGCAACGTATACGACAGCAGCCATCCAAGAGCCAGGCGTAAAGAATCCTCAACTAGCAGTAATACTAATGACAATTAAAGCAATCACTTTTGACCTTGATGACACCCTATGGAATAACACACCTGTTTTACTAAAAGCCGAGCGAGATGTTATCAAATGGATACTAGACCAATTCCCCAATATCAATGATCACCGCGATATAAATACAACCATCACGGAGTTTAGAGAATTTAAAGATCAAATAAAACAAGCCAACCCAGCCCTCACCCACCAGGTAACCAACTTAAGAAAAGTCACACTGGAACAACTGCTAACTCAAGCAGGCTATGCTGAACAAGCAGCCAAAGGAGCTGAACAAGCCATGGAAGTATTTCTCCATGCCCGCCACCAGGTTGATTACTTTGATTATGTCGAATCCATATTAGCAGAATTAAACCAACAATATACTTTAGGCGTGCTCACCAACGGTAACGTCAATATAAAACGTCTGTCGATAGGGGATTATTTTGATTTTGCCTTTTGTGCAGACGAGCTAAACACCAGCAAACCCGATCCTATGTTTTTCCAAGCCGGCATCCAAGCAGCCAAAGTGCTTGCTGAAGAAATTGTACACATCGGCGACCACCCAGAATATGATGTTATCGGTGCCAAGGAAGTCGGTCTAAAAGCCATCTGGTTCAACCCCGAACAAAACTCATGGGATTACCATATAAAACCCGATGCAATGATTAGCTGTATTAGTGAGTTGCCGAAAGTAGTAAAAAGTATAAAAATATAATTAAAAAGTATCCAGGCTTATACTCATCGCGAATGATTTTTAGGCTTTGTTACCGTCGCTCTTCACCCCAGTCATTTAGTTTATCTAAACTCCTGGGGCTTCATCTCTCGGTGGCCGCGCCCTTGTGCCCTAGGGGTATAAATACCCCTCGCTGTGAATATATACCACTTTATTTTTACACCTAAAAATGATTCACGACAGGTATATTTTCACAGTTATTCTGGTTAGTTTCGAAAGCTCTAACTTTGAATAAAATCACAAGATCGAAGCCAATTTATTCGTTTTAAATTACCCGACTGAAATTTATTTTCTTCCTATCCTGTCTTTAGGATTGAGTTATTGATAAATGCTCAATTTAATGAAATTACTATGAGTAGTAGGAGTATATGATGAGTGCACCAAAAAAAGTTTCAGGTACTGCTTTAGCTGTTGTTGCTGCGGGTTTATTTACTTTAGGCTCTCAAGTAGCAGCCAGTGCTGAAGCCAGTCAAGTTCAATGCTGGGGTGTTAATAGCTGTAAAGGTCATAACGACTGTGCCACTGCAAGTAATGCCTGTAAAGGCCATGGCTCTTGTAAAGGCCAAGGTTACTTGAATATGTCTGCTGAGGAATGTGAAGCTAAAGGTGGTACTGTTAAAGAAGAAAAGTAATTTTTTTCTTTAGGACGCCTTTAACTAGGGCCTAATAACACTAGTTGAACCGGCAGTGGTGATTCAAATAGTGTTAACAGGCCCTAAAATAAATGGATTTGGTCATTATTAGTAGTTCGCTACTATTGATAACACCCAACGTCCATTTATCTCTAACTGGCATATAACACTTGTTTCTATATCAACCTATGAAGGCAACCCGAATGAATCGTCCTTTTTATGGTTTTGGCCTAGGGTTGCGCCATGACTATTATCAAGAAATTATCGAAACCCAACCCAATATTGATTGGTTTGAAATAATATCAGAAAACTATTTTGTTGCAGGTGGCAAACCTCTGTATTATTTAGATGCTATTCGAGAGCAATATCCTCTAGCTATGCATGGGGTATCTCTTTCTATAGGCAGCACCGATCCTTTAAACCAAGATTATCTAGCACAACTTAAAAAATTATCCCAAAGAATTAACCCTATTTTTATTTCCGATCATTTATGCTGGACAGGGGTTGACCATATTAATAGCCATGACTTATTACCTCTTCCATATACAGAGCAAACAATCCAACACATTGTTTCTCGTATTCAACATGTACAAGAATTTTTAGGCAGACAGATTTTATTAGAAAATTTATCCAGTTATGTCACTTTTGCTGATTCAGAAATGACTGAGTGGGAATTTATTAGTGAAATAGTAACACGAGCAGACTGCTATCTTTTATTGGATATAAATAATATTTATGTAAGTGCTCGCAATCATCAGTTTAATCCCACAGAATACTTACATGGTATTCCTGCTGATCGTGTGATGCAACATCATTTAGCCGGTCATAGTGACTATGGCGATTATGTTATTGATACTCATGATATGCCCGTCGTTGATAATGTCTGGAGCTTATATCAGGAAGCCGCTCAATTATTTGGCCCAGTATCAACGATGATCGAACGTGATGATAATATGCCTACTTTTTCAGAGTTACTGGCAGAGCTAAACCACGCCAGAACCATTGCAGAGCCAATCTATACAGACTATAACGGTTATGCCAATGCTAGCTAATTTACAAAAAGAGTTTCTTGCGTTTTTGCAAGACAAACCTAGTAAAGTTAAGCAGCTGGTGACCACTGAAACACCTGGACTGGCCATTTATAAAAATGCCTATCATCAACGCTTAAAAGAAGCGCTAGATACTGATTTTCCCTGTTTAGGTAAATTACTTGGAGATGATTTATACGACCAATTGATTGCCGGCTATATAAAACATATGCCTTCTACTAAACCATCACTTCGTTGGTTTGGTAGTGATATGCAATCCTTCTTAAAACACCATCCCTTATTCTCCAAGCAACCCATAGTTATTGAGCTCGCAAACTGGGAATGGCAACTTAGAGCCGCTTTTGATGCTGCAGGCAGCAAAATTATTACTCTCGAACAACTTGCCACTATTGCCCCAGAACAGTGGCCCACCATACAACTTAAGCTAGTTCCTAGCCTACGCGTGCTTCAATATCAAACCAATGTGGTTAACATCTGGCAATCACTTGAAGCGAACCATATACCACCTGCCGTTGAACAAAATACCAGCTATTGGCTGATATGGCGCAAAGAGCTGGTTACACAATTCCGTTCTGTATTTGAAGATGAATGGCAAATTATTCAGTTGATTATTGAAGGGGTTACCTTTGCTGACATTTGCGAACAACTTTGCAGATGGCACTCTCCAGAACAAGCGCCACAAAGGGCTGCACAAATTATCCAACAGTTGACTAATGATCAAGTAGTAATGTCTGCAAGCTGAAATGGGATTTCAGAGCAGACACACTCACTCTCTCTTTAGACCAGTAACAACCTTTCTTGCCAGCCTTCTTTATTAGGTAACTAGCTTTTCTCTACTGAAGTATCATAAAACCCCAATATCTTAAGAAAAAAACTCTATTCCCTAACCTTGAGTAAATAGTTATTTTGAGCCACAAGAAAGTAAGTAAAAACAAACTCTACTTTGGTATCTGTCTTATCTTAAATTGAATGCTTGATTAATCATTATTAGCCTGATACCGTGTCTTATTGTTCATAAAATAGTAATATTAGTACCGCTCATTTTGCGAGCACGAAAAGGAGATTTTCGCTTACTTAAGGACAGAAACAGTAAACTATGTGTTTCTGATCGGGGATGAGTAAATAAAAGGCATAGATATTTGGGAACAACAGGGGGATGACTGCCACTGTCCCCCTCCTAACATTGAGTATTGATAAGTAATTATAGTAGAAGCAAAGCTAAAGATACTACTTCATATTACTATGATGAGTAATATTATCTTTAAAGCCAACTTTACTAACTAACACTCATCACCATCCAATAAGCAAATATTTCTCATATTTTTTCCTCCACAAAATAAACGATAAGCTACAACGAGTTAAGTATGGCATGTTACTTTTTAGTACACAATCTTTACTATAGCAAAAGCCTAAGCTTTGACAGCACATGACACTATTTTATATCAATATATCAGCTATCCGCGGACTAAAAAAACTCACGTTTGTTTGTATTTACATACTTAAAAGTTTATTTCTATTAGCCAAAATATAAGGCATTCTATTTTAAAAATGCCAAAAGATTATGTCAGCACTAAGCACATGCTTAGTTGTTACTCAGAAGGAACTAATATGTCCAGTATTTATACAGAAAAGCTGTTGAGGCAATTTGGTCATACAGACGGTTTGTTAAGCGGTGGAAATCTGGCTACTGGCTTAATTGTTTATTGTATTATTGCTACTACAGAAGGTTTTGGACGAGAAGGAATTGTTCTATCTACTTTTCTGCTATTTTTTCTATCTGCAATTTTAGAAATACCTACAGGATATTTAGGAGACCGTGTTGGCTGGAAGTTCTCTGTTCGACTAGGGCTATTTTGTGACTTTGTATCTACTTTATTTTTCGGTTTAACTATTTTTTTCGCAATACAGGGCTATTATATATTGATGCTCTCTTTTTTAGTGATGCGCCAGCTTTTCAGCGCACTTAATGGAGCATTTACCAGTGGCTCGTACCAAGCAGCTTATCAACGTTGGTATCAAGAAAAACTTGAGCAGAGCACTATTAAAATCAGCGATGCCCCCCCTCTTTTTCTTGCTAGTTATAAGTACGGTATATGGATTCGCCTAGGACTACCACTAATAGCACTAGGTATTGGACTATTATTACAAACAGAGTTTTTTTCTCAGGTTTCGAAGGAGTATGTCGCACTAGTTCCACTTGGAATGGTACTTTATGTACTATTAATTCAGATAGTAGCCTATTTTAAAATGGCTAAAGATCTAGACTTTAGCACCATTTCCATAAAAAAAGGTAACTCTACCAGTGATATAACCATAACAAAACTATTCCTATCTGCTCAGGCTACTTTTCCAATTTTATGTACCTATGCATACTCACATATTTTCTTACAAGTCTGCAATCTATTCTTGGTTGGTGAATCTTATTACTTATTCAAAGAAGCAAACTTGCCAATGATTTTTGTTTGGGGCGGGGGTATGGGAGCCGCTGTAATAATTACTTTTTTTGGTATAGCAATTTCTCGTTTTTTTATCCCTTGGCTTTCCAAACAACCTAAACTAAGATCTATTCGCTGGCTAGGGACGCTGTGCTTAAGTTTATTATCTGCAGTAGTAGCACTTACTTTCTATAGCAATATATCAACAGTTGCAAAACTAGTCTGTATTTTTTCAGTGATATTGATTGCTTATCCAATCTCTTTTGCCTTACGTGCCGAAATTACTTCTGATAGCCACCGTTTTGTACCAGATGAGTTTAAGGCCAGCTGGTTTAGTGGCGGCTCCTTACTGGCTCGGCTTACCTACGCAATGATTGCTGGGCTAATTCTAATTGCAGGCGTTCCTCATATGGGCATTTTTGTTATGATGTCAGTATTAGGGATTATTGGTACTTCACTTGCTTTTATTAACTATCAAAAAGGGGAAAACGTCAGCAAGTTTGAACGAGCCAGTTTAAAGAAATGCCTAGGCATGATAATAGGTGTTATGTTTTTTATTACCAGCTTTTTGGTATTTTTAGGTGAGACCTGGTACTTTGTAAAACATGCCACAGACGCACAACGTCAGCAGGACCAAATTATTGCAGAACAATATGCTGGACAGTTTGCTCATCTAGAAGATATTTCCCAGGCCACCCAATTACTTGATATCCTTAGTCAAAAGCTGAATGTGGATTGCGTAGATATCAATACAAACTTGATACAACAAACCCATTGTAATACAAACGATTCAAGTTACTCTGTTTCCAAGGTTATTTATTACAACCCTCTACTTAAACAGGACCAACGGGGCACCATTACTGTTTACTTTAATGACTCCATTATTCACCAAAAAATCTTGCACCACTTAATTATTGTAGCGGCCATTTATATTGCTTTTGTCCTTTTGGTGTTGTCTATCACTTACCGAATTGTAAAACGTATTTGTAGCGAAGCAAAAATGGTTCTAGATGTAGCAATGGATAAATTGTCAAACAATATTAAAAAAGCAAATGGTGAAGAGCGTTATTTTATTGATGAGTTTGCCACCATGGCTAACAAATTTAATGACTTTATTGAAAACGAAAAGCGCATGGCTAACTTGAAAGGAATCAACCAGATAGCTGCACAGGTTGCCCATGATATCCGCTCCCCACTGACGGCCTTGGAAATGATTGCGGAACAATCCATAGAGACTATCCCAGAAAGAAATCGTATTCTCTTTCGTAGTGCCGTTGATAGCATCAATGATATTGCCAATGGCCTTTTAGTGGTGGAACGAGAGCAAAATGCAGATAAAGACCCTGCTAAACAACAAATTTCTAAGCAGCTATTATCTACTTTACTAGAAGAAGTAGTATCAGAAAAGCGAGTACAATATCGCCGCCAACCCTCAGTAGAGATACAGCTACAAGTAGATAATGATGCTTATGGACTATTTGTCAATATCCACGCCAATACCTTACGACGAGTACTGTCTAATTTAATTAATAATTCGGTAGAAGCTAAAGGAAATAAGCCCAATATTAATATCCAGCTAAGGTTACAGGAATTAAATAACAGGGCGGCTATTACTATCATTGATAATGGTCAAGGCATTCCAAATAAGCGAATTAATGACGTATTAAAACGAGGGGTAAGTATTGGCAAGCCTGGTAGCACAGGTTTAGGATTATCTCATGCCAAAACTACTGTAGAATCGTGGCAAGGAGAGCTGGCTGTATGCTCTGAGCCTGGTGTTGGCACCCAAATCACTATTATATTACCACTACAAGCAACTCCTTCCTGGTTTTTGCCTTTATTAGTATTGCCTGCAAATTCACAAGTCATGATTCTAGACGACGATATCAGTATGCATGGTATATGGCAGAGTCGCCTAGCTTCTCTCCCTTTGACAGCTTCTCGCATAGAGGTTAATTATTTTCGTAATGAAACGCAGGCCATTGAATTTTACCAGAAAAAAATTAATCCCCACCGTCCCTTGTTGTTTTTATCAGACTACGAACTAATAGGTAGAGCTAAAACTGGGCTTGACATCATCGAGGCTCTGCAGATAGCCCAACACAGTATTATAGTGACTAATCACTATAAAAGTAGTAGTGTGCTAGAACGTTGCGCTCAACTAGGAATTAAAGTTTTACCGAAGCCTCTCACTAATTGGCTATCCATAGAGGTAAGCACGTTAGCATCTGTTAATTATGATGCTGTGCATATTGAAGATAATAAAGGTATCCGTGTTTGTTGGGAGCTAGATGCCAAAATATATCCAGCCAAGCTACTATCATTGAAAAGCCCAGTCGAGTTTGAAAGATATGCTGATCAAATCTCTAAAGATACGCCAATTTATATTGATAATGAATTTATTGGAGAAGAAATAACAGGGTGTGAATGGGCAAAAACCTTATATGAACGGGGCTTTAAACGGCTGATTTTAACCTCGGGTTTGATTCCAATAAATGCCAGTGAAATGTACTGGTTTGAGTCAATTGGCGATAAACGCTCACCCTGGGCAAAAGCCAGGGAGAGAGATAGACTATCTATTGCTGTTGATTAGAATTATTTTTTAAACCTATCTCAGCAATCATAGGTAAGTGGTCAGACCCAATATCTGGCCCTACCTCTACACTAATTACTTCCAATGACTTGCTTAACAAAATATGATCAATAGGAATTAAAGGTAATTTACCTGGCCAAGTAGGGAGCAAACCTGCACCTGTACGAGTAGACTTTAAATTCGCTGTATTAATTAGCTTTTTAAAGCTATACCCCCAAGGAGTTGTATTTAAATCACCCAATAATACAACAGGATTTGACTGGTATTTTAGCCACCAGGCAATATCCTCTAGCTGTAAATCGCGAGAAATTGCCATAGATTGAGACATTGGTGGCACAGGGTGGGTAATTAATAGTTGTATTTTAAATTGATTCCAGAGTACTACCCCTGTAATAGAAGGTAGTCGGTCTGGACCAAAGTGTTGAATTTGTAAATTATCAATGGGGTATCGGCTAAAAAGTACTATACCAAATCCGTCATTTCTTGGCCTCTCTATTTTATATGGATAAAGATTACCCAACTGATTAAGCGCTTGTGACCAAGTAGGTGTATATTCTTCAACAGCAACAATATCTGGCTGTCGCTGCTGTAACCATTGTAGCAATAATTCTGTATTTGTATTGTTCAAGTTAACATTAACCTGAGCTGCTGATATGACAGCAAAATTCTCCTCCGTTATATTCCCATGATCACCATCAAGCTGGCTCTTATACAAATAAATAATCTCATAGTTTAGCCCAGCCACTATGATTGCAAAGACAAACCAGTGCCACTTTCTCACCAGACTAGACACCATTATTCCCAATATGGCTACAGCCAGATAATACCAACGAAAATGATTTGTTAGATCAGCTAGCCAGTGATACTGCCCAAATAACCCAATAAAGCTTGCTACACCAGCCAGCACAACTGCTAACAACAGCCATCTAAATATCCACACAATCTAGTTGTCTCCGATAGATGTTTCAGACCAAAACAGTACTTGTATAAGTTTACATAAAAAATTATGCCTACACTCACTTTCTAGTGTATATCTTTTCAAGTTCTTGTGAGTTGATTGCAAGCTAAACAATTTCTGTGAGTCTTGACAAATATTACTAAAAACTGATGTGTTTAGATTGTCACCTGTTTAAGGTTCAAGCTAGTTAATATAATTGATATTAATTGTAATTTTAATGATTCCTTACTCAACTTTAATGTTTGTTATTTATCTCTCAATCTGTATTACCTGACATTTTGAAATGATCGTTAAAACATTATTTAAATTACTCAATTTCAATTAAGTCGATTCTTTCAGAAATATACTGAATTTGGATATATCTGAAAATGGCTAGTACGTCATGGAAGGTCTATGGAAAGCCTCATAGTAAATTGTAAGCAATATAAGCAATAAAGGCTCCACACAAAAGAGAATGATCAATGAAGTGGCTAATATGATGACTCCTAAATTTGCAAAAACCTTATTATATAGCGCCTGTGTCATGGTGCTTACGGGTTGCCCAGGTGATGATGACGATAAACCAAATCCACCAGGCAATAAAAAACCTGTCGCAAAGTTTTCTCATTCTTGCAGTGAGCTAAGCTGTAGTTTTGATGCGAGTGCTAGCTCTGATCCTGATGGCAATATTACTCAATATAGCTGGAATTTCGGTGACAGCATGAACGGTGATGGCCCTACTGCAAACCATAGTTATAACAGTGCAGGCAGTTACATGGTTACCCTAACAGTGACGGATAACAAAAATGCCACCGCAGAACATAAGCTAGAAGTGACTGTTAATACCACTCCAGATACTCCAGATGATGACGACGATGATGGGGATGGAGACGACCCAGTTGGCATGAATGAGTGTGAAAACTGGCAAAGCAAGCACCCTGAGTGGCTATGGTGTGATGACTTTGAAACCACTGCCTCATTAACAGAAAAATATGGTAAAAACAGTGTTAAACCAGGCAAGGATGCAACATCACTACAACGAGTTGAAACTAACCCTGCCCATGGTAAATATGCTTTACGTTTAAAAGCAGATAATGAAAGTAAAAATAGTGGCAGCTTTCGACGTAACTTTGGCCGAGTCCCCTATAACAACTCCATCGATGATTTAGGTGCCAAACCTTACTTTGACGAAAAAATTAATGAAGTATATTACCGTTTCTATGTGAAATACCCGAACAGTACTCCGGGCTGGCCAACTCATATTACACGAGCATTTGGTGTTGCTGCTGGCTCAGATCAGTTTGGCCCACAAGCATTTGTCTCTACACTTTCACATGATAAATCCAATACAGCTGTCATTTCTGGAGAGCCAAACCTTCAAGCTTATAGTGGTTTTGATCCAAACAACCCAGATTCCACATTAAAAACCACCAAGTGGGATGACATGGAAAATTTAACTCAGCTTGGTGAAAATACTGACCCATTACCACCTGTGCCGCCGCCCCCAGCTCCACCAGAAAAACCTACACTTAGTCATTTTGCGGTAAATCAAGTGGATGATGATATTCCACCACCTCCGCCACCTCCTGGTGACCCAGAACCACCTATTCCTCCGGTACCACCCGATAAGCCCGATGGCGATGATAATAATCCTTTAAGTAAAGGAAAATGGCACTGTGTTATTGTGCACCTTAAGCTGAATAGTACTACTCCATACAAAGCAGATGGTGTATATGAAATCGCAATAGATGGAAAACCCTACTCAAAATACACGCTAACTGATTTAAACTGGACAGGTAAATGGCGAGAATACGCTATTAATGGTATTCAGTTTGAAAACAGCTGGACAATGATGGGGCAAAACAGCCAACAACCGGTCAACAACCGTTTGGCAACAACCCAAACCCAAGCAATTGAAGGGGAAATGGAGAGCTACCTGGATGCATTAGTCATCTCGAAAAAACCTGTAAGCTGTTTAGATACCAGCAACCCAGATGACCCAATGCCACCACCGCCACCTCCTGGCGACCCAGATAAGCCGGATGATGATGATCCTGTACCGCCGCCTCCTAAACCACCAGGAGACGATGATGATGACGATACACCACCGGATATTCCACCACCGCCACCACCTGGCGATCCAGATAAACCGGATGATGACACGCCGCCGGATATTCCGCCGCCACCACCTCCACCTGGTGATCCAGACAAACCAGATGATGATGGCGATGATCCTGGCCCAGTACCTCCACCACCTACACCGGATGATGACGATGATGGTGACTTACCGGATGATATTCCACCACCGCCACCGCCACCAACAGAAACGGTTAATTTATAACGTTTATTACTCCTTAACTAAGCCAGTTTTAAAGCTGGCTTAGTTTTTTTAAGGCTGCCCTTGAGTGTTGTCCATTACTGAAAAAACAATATATTTAGCAATAAACCAGCTAATCAAAAAAATGACCAAACTAAAACAGCCTACAAAAAATAAGCTGACTTTTATAATGTGACTTCGAAAACTATAAACTTTTTTAAAAGCCTCTGCTTCATCGATTTCACTTAAAATAGCCCACTTTAAACCAGAAATGAAAACCGGACTAAAAGCAGAAAGTACCGGAACCCCTCTATAATCTTCCAATACTTTATATCCTCGTTCACCAGTTAATGCGAGCGTTGCTCCTGGAGTAGTCACAGGCTGCAAACCAATGGAAGTATTTTTTGCTAATATTTTAGCAACTGTATTTCTTTCAACTCCAGCATTGATAAGCCCCTGCTCATATTTTCCAGGCGTTTCTATCAAAAACCGGCTAATACTTCGCATGGTGAAGTCAGAGCCTACTAAATACGTTTCTCCAGTCTCTCCCAGCCCTGATTTACGCCACAACCGCCCATGAGTCATTATTAAGTTAACTTTATCGACTGGCATCTGAAAAATTAACACACCAATTTTATTGTTATCATCATAAATAGGGGTAGCTATAAATGCAGCGGGATCATCATATGATGGCACATAACTGGAAAAGTCCGTTAAATAGACAGATCCTTGAGGATCATTGACTACTTTTTGGAATGCTACAGCTATAGCAGAGTCAGCATATGGGCCATCAATTAAAGAGGTTGTATAGTCCAGCTCTTTAAATACAGAATAAACAATATCACCCGTTTCATAATCAACTAAAAAAATATCATAGTAACCAAATCGTTTTAAAAATTCTCTAATATGGGGATGATATTTAGCATGTACAGTTCCGTAGCTTGTATTATTATTTAAGTTGATTAGCTCATCCTTCTGTCCAGTTGAAAACTCATTAGCTTTAATAAAGGCATACTGTAAAGCTATGGATTCAATATCTAATAATTGAAACTGCGACTCTAATAATCTTTCTTCACCACTGTTACGGCGCTTATATTCAACATTATAATCCTCTCGATAATACTTCAGCAGTTCAGCCTTCAACTGTTCAACATCATTAACTTCGAGCTCTTTTGTATAATTCTTATAAGCATGTTTAAAATCTCGCATTGCATTTATAATCATTCTATTATCGGCATAACTAACAACTTGATCATGAATCGTTTCAAAATATTGCTCCACCTGCTGTTTTTTTATTTCTAAAATAGATACTAACTGTTCTTTTGCTTGCTCCTCTATTGACTCTCGTGCAGACTGATAGCTTTGATAAGCAAAAATAGCAGCCAATACAGTTATTGGAGTAAAAGTTACAGCCATTATGGTTAGCGTTATTTTTATGTGACTTTTTCTTATCATTAGCATTAAACAACTATATCATCTTTTCACAACTATTTTTATACAGTACACATTCTAAAAGTAGTACTTTTTCAGCAGAACACAGCAATACCACTCAGACGTAGAAGAAACTGAGCATAAAGCCAACACAGTATCTTGGATAAAGAACATTTTAAGGTATACTTTATAAGTAATTTTATTTCTTCTGCATCAAATACATATAAGAAAGTGTAAATGGTTTTTGCTAGTAAGCAGTAAAAACATCAGAAAAATTTACGACAAAATCCGTCTAGTAGTGTTATCATTATTACTAAAAGCCACTAATATATTAAAAGTCTTCAAGACTGGTCACTGGAGTTAGTAAAATAGATACCTGTTACTTGTGAAGGTTATAATCTATATGCAAAACTTAAAGCATAAAGAAAGCCGTCAATTCTCACGCAAAAGCATTAAATGGCCTGCAATAATTAAACATTCAGGTAATATGTTTAGAGTGACTACTCTTAATATTTCTGAAACAGGTGTTTTAGTAGAATCTCCCATTAAACTTAGAGTAGGCCAACAAGTAGCCCTTATGATTAAAGGGCATCATAATGGGGATAAAATGACTATTTATGCAAAATCTCATATTAAACATGTTGTTATTAAGCTTCATTACTTTCAACTCGGACTAGAGTTTATCGAAATACCAAAAGCAGCAAAAACATTTCTTGCAAAATTTATAGAGGGTTTATAACAAACACTTTACTAACAGTATAAACTTCCACTCAAGCAATCTTTTTATATTCCCCTGCTCACTCCTTTCTATAAGCCCAATTAGTATATCAATAAAAAAGCAAGCAATAATATGTAAATATTTATGACACAATAATAGTACAACTATCATACCCTCTTAAATGAAATAAATGATTCACTTATTTCCTCAGCGGATTCATTTAAAACTGTGAAATAACATTCAGTTTACTGGTGATTATTGATTGCTCACTAAAGCAAAGACATTGTAATTTAAAATAATCATCAATTGCAGTAAACAGGAAATATCCTAATGAATAACTGGCTTAAGAGAGTAGCTTTCGCTTCTGGGCTACTATGCTCTGCAACGGTACTTGCCAGCCCAATCAACATCACTAATGGCGGGTTTGAAACAGGCCAAGGCAATGATATCAGCGGCTGGTTTCACGAAATTGGCCATCAGGTAGCCTATACAACCAACCAATTGACACACAACGGAACCCGTTATACTGCAGCTGAAGGTAATCGTTTTGCAGTGTTACCAGCTAATGCGTCAATCCGAGCAGAGACCAACTGGAAAGCAGGAGACACAATTAGTTTTAAGTGGCTCGCTTTAGAAGCTATCAATCCCACTTTTCAGCTTTTTGAAAACGGCCTTATTGTAACTAAAAGTATTGACCTTGTTGGCAGTACAGGCACCTGGCATGAATTCAGCTACACTTTTGTGAGTGCTGTAGGCCAAAACAACTTACCAAGCTTTATTAGCTTTCAAGGGTTTGCCGATGATGCTGATCTAGACCAGTCACTACTAGTAGATGATGTGAAAATTACTCGAATTCCTGTTCCAGCCACTTTTGGTTTAGCAATGTTAGGATTGGGTTATTTAGTTGCCAGACAACGTTTATCTAGCTCGAAATAAGCGCAGTGCAATAGAAACCCCATAAGCAGTGAAATAACACCATTCACTGCTTATTGCTTCTTCAGTTAACGTCACCTCTATTATACAGCTACCCTTACATTACTATTTCACTTCAACCTCAACTGTTCTTCCTCCTCGCCCATTTCGAGTAAATGCCCTTAATTTAACAGGAGGCCCTATCGCACTAAAAGGCGCTTTATAGATTTTAGAGTTAGTTGTTGGTTCTGTGCCATCCGTCGTATACCTAACTACAGTGCCTGGCAAACTAATATTAACTGTCACTAGACCACCTTCATTTAACACAGCTCCAGGTATAGGTAGTCGATAGTCAAAACCTCCAAATAAGCTGTCAAGCTTAGGCAACTCAACTTGACCAAGTCTATTAGCAAAACGATTCCAAGCCTGGTTATACAACTTAGTATTTATTTTTTTATTACCAACCCAGCTTGGCTTTTTAGACCAAGCGCGTTCAGACAAGCCGAGTAATTTAGGCAAAGCAAAATATTCCAATAAATGAGCCGTTTTCATGTTTTCACTCCATAACTGTCCTTGTAATCCTCTAATATAACTAGCATTTTTACTCTTCAGGCGCTGCTTATTTTCAAACTGATCAGGTTGAATCACATTTCCCATTCTGTCTGTTCTAGCACTTTGAAATAAATCCAAAGGTACAAATTGATAAGATGACTCGGTATTCGTAAAGTTAGCCCAGTAATAACCAGGCTCTGCAGGGTGTTTTTCATAAGCTAAGTCAAAATACAAATTGGTTGCATTAGCCAATACTACTGGATAATGGTTATTGGCAAGTTGATAAGCATTATCTTCATCCCCCCAACCCCACACATTATTCCATACATAGGGGGTTAATTTACCTTCCGTATAAAAAGGGTTAACTCGCTTAGCACCATAGCCATCTTCACCTAATTTGGTAAAAGCAAGCTCTTCCCAGCCAGCTAATTTTAAATTATATTTACTATAAATATTACTTATCCGATGCATAAAATACTGCTTTAATAAGGCCACATGAGCTAAACTAATATTATTTTTTTGTATTAGTTGTTGGCAAACTGGAGATTTTTGCCACACTCCCTGAGGCACTTCATCTCCCCCAATATGCACACTTGTTAATTCTGCATTAGCTTGTTGATATAGCTCTTTTATTTCTTTTAAAACTTTTTCAATAAATGTATAAGTAGATGGTAAACACACATTGATAACATTATCTTTCCATCCTTGCACAGACTGATAACTTGATTGATCTGCCAAGTCAGATAACAAATATTTATTCGCCTGTTCATCTTGCAGCTTAATCAAACGTCTATAGCGTGCTTCCATTGATTTAATGGCAGCTCTAGCGTGACCTGGTAAGTCAATTTCAGGCACTACTGTTATATGACGTGTTTTAGCAAACGTTAAAATATCAATAAAATTATTCGCTGAGTAAAAACCACTCCCTTGATTCACACCAGGAAATGGACCTGACCCAAAGGACGGCAAGAGATGGTCATCTTCTGTTGTGGTATGTCCCCTACGACCGCCTACTTGGGTTAACTCCTCTAAACCGTTGATTGCAAGCCGCCATCCCTCATCATCAGTTAAATGTAGATGCAATCGATTTAGTTTGTAATAAGCCATTACCTCTATCAGTTTTTTTACTTCTGTTACAGGTTGAAAGTGCCTAGCAACATCCAGATGAAGCCCACGATAAGAAAACCTTGGATAGTCTTTTATTTGCATTCCCGGGATATCTATCGATATTTCACCCACAGGATTTGTATCAATCTGAGCCAATAATGTTTGAATCCCATAAAAAATGCCTTGGTTTGTATTTGCAACAATCTGTACACCTTGATCAGTTATAGCAAGCCTATACCCCTCACTATGTAAGCCTTGAGCTGAATCTTCCACAAGTTGCAATACAATATCAGACACTACAGGCTGAACCGAACTTATTACCTGTGGCTGATAGCCTAAAACTGTAGCCAATTGCTTAGCCAAATAATCTGCTTCATTAGCTAAGCTTTTACTTACAACAATTCTAATTAACTCATTTGGCTGCCAGTTCGACTCAAGCTTTTTCACTTCAACAGGCTCAGGTATTGCCACCGGTAACTGCTCTTTTGGCAAAACTTGCAACCTTTTATTATTTTTAAAGTGCCATTTTGAGTTTGCAAGCGGCCAAATATCTTCTTTGATTCGATTCCACTGCTTGGGTTCATCAGGCTTAATAAACTCAACTTCAGATAATACTTCTATGTGTTCTTCGCCTTTATCTGGGTTAGTATAAACAATATAAAAACCTGCTGGTTTATCAGTATGATTAATTGCCCAAAAATTTGCATCAAATGGAATAGACATGCTTTTTCCCGATTTTAATGGCTTGAGCTTTTTCCCTGGTACTATTTTATGAACATCGCCATTAACATGCTGTATATCAACAAAGTCAGGATATGAGCCTAGTGTAATAAGCCGGGCAAAGTTGAAATAGATTTCCCAGTCTTGTGCAGGCAATGAATCTTTTCCATTATTTTCAATAATTAACTGAGACCGGAAAGTATTGGCACCATCCTGGTAATTATCTAATATTTGCCAACTAACCTTTAGTTGATCACCTAAAGGTAATGCGTGGGCTAGAGAACCTGACAACATAGTGATCATAGTACATTGAAGTATCTTCATTATTAGCATTCCTTTGCTTTTGAGTACCTCAATTATAGCTAAACACTTATGGAGAGTTCTGCAAAGCTTAGACTAAAGCCTTGCTTTCTCTAATTGAAATCGATCCAATATACTACCAATAACACCCTTTGAGCATAACTCTAAATATCCATTATTAAAACTATCGACTAAGCTCTTAGGTGTATATTTCTTTGATAACCCCACATAGTAATATAGTTTTTTATATGAGCCTGCATAGCGAATTCTTTCAAGGCCATTATTCTTGATAATTTCATAACATCTCAAACCACGCTATTCTAACGAAGCTGCCTCCATATGAAATTTTGATAGTATTTCTTGAAGCTTACCACTTTTATGTAATTTTGTTAGCCCTTCATTAAACTTATCAACTAGCTTTTTGTCTGTATATTGTTTACTAAATCCAATAAAATATTTAAGCTTTTTTTGTGCCCCAGCATATCGTATATTCTTTAATTTCACTTGATTAATTATTGCCAAACCTACATCTTTATTGGAGTATACTCCTTTAAGATTTCGATTTGGATCATCTAGCATTTTAAATATATTAACATCGTCAGACACCATTTTTATATCAATAGGTTTTATCCCCTTCGAAGCCATAGACTCCTTTATTTTATTCAATGAGTTAGATGTATTTGATGGGCCAAAAACTCCAATTTTATATCCAGCAATATCCTTAGTATCCAAATAATTAAGGTTATTATTATTTCTGACAAAAAATCCATATTCAGTCTGCATTAGAGGAGGAGAATAATATAACCACTCAGCTCTAGCTTTATTCCAACCAATCACAAACATAGCATTAGCATTACCGTTTTTCACCTCGTTTTGAGCTCTACGCCATGGCAATAAATTAAACTTGCAGTTAAACCCCTGCATATCACATACCGATCTGATTACTTCAGCCGCTGGTCCTTCTACAACATTATTAATTTCATAGTTGAACGGCGGAAAATCTTGTGTATTAAAAATCAATGTATTTGCTTGGGCAGGGATAACTGAAACTGCTGCCATTGTAATAATTGATAATATTGATGCTATCTTATACATTAGGATACCCTCTCATCTACACCCTTCAACTATCTACACATCCATATATAACCAGCATCCATCTATGGAGCTTGTTCGATTTAAAGTTAGACGAAAAAACTAATTTGTGTCAGATAAGTGATATCCAGCCGTCTCAAATCAATAAAACCATTAATAAGAAGACTTTTTTTAAATAAACACTACCCTATTATCAGTTTTTTGATGATGTTGTAATTCATATTAGGTCATTGTTCATGGCCACAAGGGAGGTAGAAAACACTTACAAGCCTTGTTCTCAGCTCTACCTTACTTGCAACTGGCTGCGCATCAATTGTCAGTGACTCGACTCACCCAGTAAACATTACCAGTACACCAGAAAATGCCGCTTTCACCATAACGAATGAGCTGGGTGAAACGGTTCATACAGGCACAACCCCAGAAACAGTAGAATTAGCAAGCGGTGATGGTTATTTTTCAAGCAGCTCTTATACAATTGCTTTTGCTAAAGAAGGCTATCAACAACAGAGTATTATGATTACCAGCACCCTAGATGGTTGGTATTTTGGTAATCTATTTCTTGGTGGTTTAATTGGTATGTTGATTGTTGACCCTTTGACTGGTGCGATGTTTAAACTTCAAGATACTGCACAAGTTGACTTAATTGCTAGCAGTTACCAGTCTAACAACAACCTTGATAAAACTTTACAAGTTGTTTCTCTAAACGATCTTCCAGAAGAATATCATTCTAAATTAGTTAAAATAAATTAAGTTTATAAAATTTCCAGGCTGCTCATATATCCTTGATGTTAAGACATATATGAATAGCCATGGAAATGTTTGTACAAAAGTTTCAGGTTTTATAAAAATTTAATGTACTGAGTGGTCGCCTGTTTTCCCTGTTTCAATTTCCTGAATTTTACCGCCTGAATCAAGAAATTCTTCTATTTGCTTCTCGATAACTTCCCTTACTTTCTTTCTTGATTGAACCGTATAAGTTTCAGCATCTCCTCCTCTGCTACCCCAATCACTATCAGTTCGTTTTTTTGGTGTAGTGCCTTGTTCTCTTGCCATAATTATTCATACCTCATGTATTTATAACTAAACATCCTAAAGCTTACAGACGGTTTTTTTACTCCTCTTTCAGACGCCATTAAATACATTTATAGCTCAATGAATAATTAAGAAAAGGGAAAATATTTAATTATTTAGTTTTTTTTCACCTTAATAGCAATATATATCCAAGCGAAACGTCATTTATAATGATCTAGCGTTATATAAATAACAAAGTTAATAGCTACAAACCTTATCATTCTTTTATCTTTCAACTACTTACGCAACCTGGCTAATTTAATTTCTAAATTTACTAACTTCCTTTAGCACAAATATTTATTTTTTCTTATTTTTCAACTAGTTATAAAGCAATACCAAATTATGACACAATTAATATCACTTTGAACAATCAAATAATTTTCCCAGCGTTATTCACAAACATCTCTAGCTTAATACTCTTATACTCAACTATCACTTCTTTATAAACCTCTTGTAGTCAATTTTTAGGCAGTTTTATAATCTAAAATCTTTCGCCTTGTATTGTGACAATTACTCGACGGCTTCCGCCATGCTTACGATGCTCTCCCAAATAAATACCTTGCCAGGTGCCCAACGCTAACAACCCACTACTTATCGGGACTGTTATACTAGCCCCTAGCAAACTAGCTTTAATATGTGCAGGCATGTCATCAGGACCTTCGTAGGTGTGCTGATAATAAGCAGCATTCTCTGGAACAAAGTGATTAAAATGAGCCTCAAAATCACTTCTTACAGTTGGATCAGCATTTTCATTAATAGTTAAAGATGCCGACGTATGCATAATGAAAAAGTGGGCTAAACCTATTTTAAATTCACTTATTTCTGTTAATTTTTTAACCAACTCATCAGTAATAAGATGAAAGCCTCGCTGCTTTGCCGTTAACTGTATAGTCTTTTGAAACCAAGCCATCAAGATACCCTCCTATGCAATAACTTATTTTCAATCAACTATACATCAGTTGCTCCAAAAATAGAAAAACTCCCAAAGGGAGCCTTTCTGTTTATATACCTATCTAGATTTCTAACAATAGTAATTTTTTGCGATGCTCTTCTTTAGGCTTTAGTTGAGGTAAATTCTGGATAAGCTTCCATACCACACTCTACCAAGTCTGTGCCGGCAAACTCTTCTTCCTCTGTGATTCTAATACCAACGAGTAACTTAATAACATACCAAAGGATCAAGCTTGTAATAAATACCCAACCAAATATCATGACAATACCCAACAGTTGCGACCACAGGCTTGCTTCATTATTAGTGAGAGGTACCACCAATAACCCCCATATACCACAAATACCATGGACAGAAATAGCACCAACGGGATCATCTATTTTCAATTTCTCTAATAAAATGATGGCAAATACTACCAATCCACCTCCTACACCACCAATAAATGTAGCAGCAAATGCACTGGGTGTAAGTGGTTCAGCAGTAATCGAGACTAATCCAGCCAACGCTCCATTTAATGCCATGGTTAAATCTGCTTTACCAAATAACAGCCTAGCGATTATCAGGGCTACTATCACCCCCCCAGCAGCCGCTGCATTTGTATTAACAAATATTTGCGCCACTGCATTAGCATTTTCAACATCCGCTAATTTGAGTTGTGAGCCACCATTAAAGCCAAACCAGCCTAACCACAAAATAAAAGTACCTAGCGTTGCAAGAGGTAAGTTAGCACCTGGTATCGCATTCACCTGACCTTTAGCTGTATACTTCCCTTTTCTTGGGCCTAATAATAATACCCCAGCCAAAGCAGCAGCCGCTCCACACATATGTACAACACCTGAGCCTGCAAAATCTAAAAATCCTTTTGCATCTAAAAATCCACCACCCCATTTCCAGTATCCTTGTACTGGATAAATAAAACCGGTTAATACAGTAGCAAATAATAGAAATGACCAGAGTTTCATTCGCTCAGCAACAGCACCCGAAACAATAGACATAGCAGTGGCGACAAAGACAACTTGAAAGAAAAAGTCTGAACGAGTTGAATAGTAAGGTGCGTCTTCTCCACCTTTTAGCACACTAGATAACTCATTTTCTGAGCCTAACAAAAAGCCCAAATAAGGAATAATTTCACCTTCACCTTGACCAGGGTACATGATGCTATACCCACATAATAAAAACATGGTGCAAGCAACAGCGAATAAGGCAATGTTTTTAGTCAGGATTTCAACTGTGTTTTTCGCTCTAACCAAGCCCGCTTCTAACATAGCAAAGCCTGCAGCCATCCACATGACTAATGCTCCACACATTAAAAAGTAAAATGTATCTAGTGCGTAAGACAGTTGTAAAATAGTATTAGACGTATCTTGTAACGTTTCCATTATTGTGCCCCCCCACTGGCTCAACTAATTGAAAAACTAACTGATTGATTAAGGTTAAATTGCTTCCGTTCCAGTTTCACCGGTACGAATGCGTATGGCTTGTTCCAGAGGGGTAATAAAAATCTTACCGTCGCCAATTTTTCCTGTATTAGCTGCTTTAGTGATTGCCTCAATAACTGGGTCAACCAGTTCATCAGAAATAGCAATTTCAATTTTTACTTTGGGCAAAAAATCTACAACATACTCAGCTCCTCGATAAAGTTCTGTATGGCCTTTTTGACGCCCAAACCCTTTCACTTCTGTTACAGTAATTCCCTGCACTCCGATTTCAGAGAGTGACTCCCGCACATCATCTAATTTAAAGGGTTTGATAATGGCTGATACTAATTTCATTAGTAGTCTCCTAACTGGTTAGTCTTGCCTTGGGGGCAGTGACAAGTCTACGTTTAGCTATCAGGGTTAAGCAATTTATTTTACTTGCTAGCGATAAGCTTTTTTCAGCCATTCATCCTTGGTTATTGCGCGGCTTATTTCTTTCCACTTGATTAAAATGGTTCCTTTCCCATTAACTATTATCAAGTGAGTCACTGCCAACTGCTGCCTGCCTTAAAGGCAAAACAAGCGCTATCAGGCACTATTTGGTCTTTAGCACTGTTTACTCTCAGCACTCTATATTTACCTGCTAGCGTTGTTTATCCTTCAGCACTATTTATGCCAGGAGCAATTAAGCCCAATTTTTAGCTACCAGATGAGGCTCCCCCTATCACACAAGCACCTTTTTGTTTCAGCATTTAGAAAGGCGCACCAATTTAGTTCAAATTTCATTCAGATATCATCAAGCTGCGATCATGGGAAACACCAGCGTCTCCCTTAATCATAAATTCATTGCTGTGATAGACTACGACGAGTCCTAATTCACTTGCATAACTACCCTATTTGAATACAGCCATGATAAATAAAACTTTCATCCAGTCCCTTAGCGAACAAATTGGCCAAAATATCTCCAATAAAGCACAAAGCCTTTTACAAGGTGACAAGTCTCAAATACAAACTGAGCTTGAAGGCCATGTTAAACTGCTGCTGCAGTCTACTTTTAATAAGCTGGACTTAGTCACTCGCGATGAGTTTGATACCCAAACAGCTGTTTTACATCGCACCCGAGAAAAACTAGAACTGCTCACTAAGCAAGTTGCCTTAATGGAGCAAGCGCTAGCATCTGCTGAATCAGAAGATAAAAAACAAACCAACGAGGATGCTAAAGACAAAACCTTATAAGCTTCATTAAGCAAAATTATGTAGCGCTTTTGGCACCTGAAGAGCAATCAGTAAACTCTCTTTCTTAGTATCTTGAAGTCATATTTGTGAAACTTCTGATTTAGTAATTCACAAACTTTACTGAAATAGTTCGATAGGATATTGAGCAAGTTTTAAACTCCTGTACAGTATTTAACTAAAGTCAGTTAATGTTGATCAGGGATGAAGTATGTCTCTTGCAGTCGTTTATACACGTGCCCAAGTGGGTATTTATTCACCACTTGTTACAGTCGAAACTCATTTAGCTAACGGCCTGCCTGGTTTTTCAATAGTCGGTTTGCCAGAAGCTGCCGTTAAAGAAAGTAAAGATCGGGTAAGAAGTGCACTGCAAAATGCTAACTTCGAGTTCCCTACTAAACGGATAACAGTCAACTTGGCGCCAGCTGACTTACCAAAGGAAGGTGGCCGCTACGATCTAGCGATAGCCATTGGCATTCTGGCTGCTTCTGGCCAAATTGCCACTGAGCAATTAGCAAACTATGAATTTCTTGGTGAGTTGGCTTTATCGGGTGAGTTAAGAAGTATTAAAGGTGCTCTGACTTCAGCAATTGCATGCCAGCAATCCAATCGGCACTTAGTGGTGCCTACTGGCAGTAGCAGCCAGGAAGCCAGCTTAGTTGAAAGCTTAACAGTATTTGAAGCAGACAATATTTTATCTGTTTGTGGCCACTTCAATCAGTCTACACCTCTAAAGCAAGCCACTCACGAAGCCAAATGCAGTAAAATAACCAACACAATGCCTGATCTTTGTGAAGTAAAAGGACAGATGCACGCAAAACGAGCATTGGAAATAGCCGCAGCAGGTGGTCATAATCTGCTGTTTTTTGGTCCACCAGGTTCAGGCAAAACTATGTTAGCCAGCCGCTTACCTTCTATCTTACCGCCACTAACAACCAACCAGGCTCTTGCTACTCAAGCCGTTTATTCCATTGCAGGCAAACCCGTTAACCTAGCTCAATGGGGGCAACGACCTTTTCGAGCACCCCATCATACAGCTTCTGCAGTCGCATTGGTTGGCGGTGGTAGCCATCCAAAGCCAGGGGAAATTTCTCTGGCGCATAATGGTGTACTGTTTTTAGATGAGCTACCTGAGTTCAGTCGTAAAGTATTGGAAGTATTAAGAGAACCATTAGAGTCGGGAGAAATCGTCATTTCCCGGGCATCCCATCAAATTACTTATCCTGCTCAATTTCAGTTAATCGCAGCGATGAATCCATGCCCTTGTGGTTACCTTGGAGATAGCCAACACAATTGCTATTGCACTGCTGAACAAGTGCGGCGTTATCGTAATAAATTATCTGGCCCATTATTAGATCGTATTGACATGCATGTTGAAGTTTCAGCTATGCCACAAACTTTATTAACTCAGCCGTTACCTCAACTTAAAACTGAGCCTTCTATACAAGTAAAAAAACGTGTCGAAAAAGCCCAACAAAAGCAATTAGTAAGACAACAAAAAACCAACCAAGGACTATCCACGATCGAGCTAGAAACCCATTGCCAATTAACCAAATCAACTCGTCAATGGTTAAGCCAAGTCATTCAAAAGTTAAAACTATCAGCTAGAGCCTATCATCGAGTATTAAAGGTTGCTCGAACCATTGCTGACCTTGAAGAGCAAAGTCAGATTAATCAAAAACATTTAATGGAAGCTATTAGCTATCGTAAATTAGATCGAGGGACTTAACCCAAATAGCTAACTAATATACATAAATTGAATTATATAGCGAAAGTCGGTTATTTTTGTAACTGATGTTTATTGTTACTTTCAACACACTACGTACAAATACGTAATCTTGCTTATAAACAGCCCAAAAGCTCACTTAAACAGTGATCCATTAGACTAAATTTAATTTAATCGCAGATTAATTAATAAATACAACAAAACTCTTTCACAAAACAGTTGTCAATCATTTCTAGAAAGTACAAATGCTTGTTATAAAACATATTGTATTTCTTTATAGAGATAGTTAGTTGCTTCGGCATAAACTGAATTTCCACCTCAAAGTGGTATTGATAGTTAGTTTCTATAGCACTCTATAAGATCAAGAAACTAGCAACAGCTTTATTGATTTATCCTTGTTTTCAAGGCTATTCAAAAAAGATATACATGGAGATGAAACAAATGAACTCGACTAAGTTAGAAAGAGTAGCAGGCCCAGGAAATAAAGAGACATTCTTTATCGGCAGTTATCAGGTTTTACCACCCAAACGATTAAAAACCCCTGTAATGATAGCAAGCAAAAATACAAAAAAAGTTGTAGCCGCTATTGCAAAAGGTGAGGAAAGAGAGTTTTTGCTTACAGAAGACGAGCTAAATGGCTTTGCACCACAAGAAGAAATAAAAACACCTTCTTATCTGATTTTGCTTCGGCTGGATAAACCCAAAACCTCAGGTTTTTTCGAATAGTTAATTAATACTTAGCTTTAAATCTATTTTATTATGTAAGCAGACAGTTGGACTATAAATTTAGGTATATAACTAGTTATACTAAAAGCACCATAATTTAAACAGCCACACAACACTCATGTGTAGCTGGTTCAACTAGTATTTATATAAACCTTGGAAATAAGGAGAAAAACTATAGTGTATTTAATTTATTGCTGAGCTATTAAGGCTGATTATTAATTCAAAAAAATCTTTTCATGCAGAATGAGTTAATATGCTCTAACCGCTTGTTCTTCTACCAAGCGCTGGCACAACTCTTCTACGTTTAAAGGCTGGCTTAATAAAAAACCCTGCATTTCATCGCAACCAGCCATTTTTAGCCACTCAGCTTGTGCACAAGTTTCAACACCTTCGGCAACAACAGTTAGGCTAAGGTTATGAGCCAATTCAATAATAGCCCCAACTATTACCTGATCACCGCGGTTAATCAGCATATTTTTAACAAAGCTACGGTCTATTTTTATAGTATTAATAGGTAGGCCTTGAATATGGCTAAAAGAAGAAAAGCCCGTACCAAAATCATCCAATGCAAAGTTAATCCCCAACTGTTGCAACGCTTTCATCTTGGCAGCCACGTCAGCTTGCTCCTGCAACATGGCAGTCTCAGTTAACTCAAACTCTAGCAAATGAGGTCTTACCTGATGTTTTTTAATAATATGAGAAACGGTTGCTAATAGTTTGGCATCTTTAAACTGCTGGAACGACAAGTTAATGGCCACATGTAAATCACCTATCCCCCATTTACCCAACAAGTCTATATCGTGACAAGCCTGGTTAATCACCCAATAACCAATTGGTACTATTAGGTTGGTACGCTCTGCCAACGGGATAAAGTCGGCGGGCATCAATAGTCCTCGCTGTGGATGATGCCACCTTAACAAGCCTTCAACAGATGAAACTCGGTTCGTTTGACTGTCTACACGAGGTTGATATAACAGTTGCAGTTCATTGCGGCGTAATGCTTGTCGTAGCTCAGCCTCCATCAGCAGGCCATCACTTACATCTACTTTTAAGCCTGGCTCATAGATGACATAGTGATTGCCCAGTTGCTTCTTTGCTTTAGAAAGTGCGACATGAGCATGGGTGAGCACTTCATCTATCGTACTCCCTGCCATTGGACAACAGGCTAAGCCTATACTGCAGCCAATTAACACTTGGTGACCAGCAACAAAAAAAGGGTCTGCAAGTGCTTGTAGGGTCTGTTTGGTTTGTAGTATCAACTGAGCCTGATGATTCACATCTGGGATAATCAACCCAAACTCATCGCCATTCACCCGGGCAATATAACTTCCACTATCGCTGTATACTTGCTTCAATCGCTCTGCTACTTGCCATATCAAACTGTCTCCTGCCTGATGTCCTAAGGCTTGATTAACCTTGCTAAAACCATCTAGGTCGATCAACAACACACCCAACAGGGAACTATTGGTTAACAGTGTCAACTCTTCGGCTAGTGTTTCTTGAAACCAGGCCCTATTAGCAATGCCCGTTAACCGGTCATAGCAAGTCAGTCCTTTGATATCTCGCTTACTCTTGGTTTGCTCTAAGTTATAACGAAGCGTTCGCCGAATAAACTCATCATCACTGAGACGCGAATAGGGAATGAAATCTACCGGAGGAATCTTGGCGCTTTGTTTCAACTGATAACAGGTAGCTTCTTCACACAGTAATATAATTGGTGGGTGGCTATCATTCAGCTCAGCAACAACTCGCTCATAGTTTTCGTAACTGATCAGAACCAAATCAGGTTCTAAATAATTAAGTGATCGTGGAAGTTCATCAATTGACTGACAATGACTCCACTGCCAACGGGGCTCATTATATTGCCAACTAGGCAATAGTGAAACCAGATGCCGAAACAGGTCAGGCTGTTCACCTACTAGTAAGATTTTGACTTTACGTCTTCTTAACTGCCTGACCACCCGCCACATACCCCTTCAACTGATAGGTCATCGATAAACCGGCAAGTATTATATGAACATAACGCAAAGTAAATAAAAACCAGCCAAGATCCAAAATAGAAATTAAATTTAACAACTAGATCAATTTTTTCAGTCTTCTTGAAGCATATGTCTTGACGGGACCGCTTCTGGTAAACTGCGCCACTCGGTAAATTTGAGGTAAAACGGTAGTGAGACAATTAAATCCAAGACAAGCGGAGGCAGTACGCTACATTGATTCCCCCTTATTGGTATTAGCAGGGGCAGGCAGTGGTAAGACCAGTGTAATTACAACAAAGATTGCATATCTGGTTGAAACTTGTGGGATTAAAGCTCGCCATATCTATGCAGTTACTTTTACCAATAAAGCTGCTCGTGAAATGAAAGAACGGGTCAGTAAGCTGATTAAAGGCAAAGAATCCAGAGGGCTAACGGTATCAACGTTCCATAACCTGGGTTTAAATATTATTCGTCGAGAACATAAAGCACTTAGCTTAAAACCCGGCTTTTCATTATTTGACGACTTGGACTCCCGTCAGTTAATAACAGAATTGAAAGCCCAATACGAGGTATTAGCAGAAGAAGCAGCTGATTATCTGCAACATCATATATCCAATTGGAAAAATGATATGTTATTACCTAGTGAATGCCTTTCTCATGCCGAAAATCCTAAAGAACAAGCAATTGCCTATTTATACCAAGATTATGACCGAACACTTAAAGCTTATAATGCTGTCGATTTCGATGATTTGATTTTATTGCCTGTACTGCTGTTTCAGAAAAATCCAGAAATTCTGGAAAAATGGCAAAATAAAGTACGCTATTTACTCGTAGATGAGTACCAAGATACCAACTCTAGCCAATATTTATTAGTTAAATTACTCGTCGGTAGTCGCGCTCAGTTTACTGTTGTGGGGGATGACGATCAGTCTATTTATGCCTGGCGAGGGGCGCGTCCAGAAAACCTGATAAAGTTAAAAGATGATTTTCCATCATTACACGTTATAAAACTGGAGCAAAACTATCGCTCTACCGCTCGCATATTAACTGCTGCAAATACCTTAATTGCTAATAACCCTCATGTTTTCGAGAAAAAGCTATGGAGTGAATTAGGCTTAGGTGATGATTTACGAGTCATCCGCTGTAAAAATGAAGAAGCAGAAGCTGAGCGTGTTGCCATTGAAATTATTACCCATAAAATAAAATTTGATACCCATTATAAAGATTATGCCATTCTGTACCGAGGCAACTTTCAGTCCAAATTGTTAGAATTAAAACTACAACACCATCAAATCCCTTATCATATTACCGGCGGCACCTCATTTTTTAGCCGAGCTGAAGTTAAAGACATAATGGCTTATCTGCGGTTAATTATTAATCCGGATGATGATAACGCCTTTTTACGAGTAATTAATGTGCCTAAACGGGAAATTGGTGCTGCCACTTTGGAAAAACTGGGCACATATGCCAATCAACGACATATCAGCTTATATGCTGCTTGCCAGGAATTTGGTTTAAGCCAGTTTTTGAACGAAAAGGCTTTAGATAAACTAAAACGCTTTACACTATGGATTGACCGTATTACTCAAAAATGTCACCAAGAAGATCCTGTGGCAACCATCAAAGAAATGATTTATGACATGGACTACGACAACTGGCTGAGGCAAAACAGCAGTAGCGAAAAAACTGCCAGCCGTCGTCTAGAAAATGTTTGGTTTTTAGTGGAATCATTGGCTAAAACTATCGAAACTGCCGACCCTGATGAGCCGATAACAATTAAAGAAGCTATTGCCAAATTAGTACTTAGAGATATGCTGGAACGTCAAGAGGAAGAAGACGACCAAGACCGAGTGCAATTGTTAACCTTACATGCATCCAAAGGGTTAGAATTTCCCCATGTATTTTTGATTGGTATGGAGGAAGATTTATTACCGCATCGCACCAGTATTGAAGAAGATAATATTGAAGAAGAACGACGCCTGGCCTATGTAGGCATTACTCGCGCCAGAAAGTCATTAACCATGACCTTGGCTGGCAAGCGAAAGCAGTATGGCGAAATAATCGAAACCACTCCCAGTCGATTTTTAGACGAAATTCCTCAAGAAGATTTAACCCGCATAGGCTTTGGTGAAGAAACCACCCAAGAAGAAAAGAAAGTAACAGGCAATGATGCACTCGGAAGCATTAGAGGGTTAATTAATCGGTAATTTTTTTGAATGCAGCTTTTTGCATTAGCTTCTAGCTGCATTCATTATCTATAGTAGCTCTGATGTAGTGGCTCTGGCCTGATAGTACCGTTACCCACTAGTATTGCAACGTTAATTAGCAACTTTTATGGCGTTTACCTTATCTCCATCAAAAATCACTTCTCTTGGTTTTCGACCGCCAACACCTTTATACAGCCATACTTCCTTTTCTGTGTGAAACACTTTTCTAGTACCATTTTCTTGTTTTTCTATTATTTTTTCACTGTAAGTGTGTTTAGATTGAGGTTTACCACAAAGCTTTAATACCTTACTTTTTGAATATCCTTCTAATACAAGCTTACTTCCACAGCGCATTGCGTAACTTTCTATTGAAAATAATATCATCACAATAAAAATTATTTTACTACCAGCAGCACTCATATTATTTCCTTAAACACCACAAATAAAACCACAGTGTTTTCTGTTTACTCCGGCAAATCAATATGCTTTACATTTTTTACAAAAGACCACACAAAAACCTATTTTTTATCCGCCTAATCGATTAATCCATTCATTCATAACTACATGGGTTTTAATTTTAGTAACTCCTTCAATTTCATTGAGTGCTTCATATAACTGCATTATTTTTTGCATATTTTCTGCTCGTACATAAATAATTAAGTCCGTATCACCGCTTACAGCAAAACATTGTTTCACTTCTGGAAAACGTGTAATAACTGGTATTACTGCCTCTTCACACTTCGCTCCGAAGTACTGAATCTCTATAAGCGCTGCCACATGGCCTTTTTCTGACTCACGAAGTAAAACCTGATACCCCTTTATCGTACCATTTTGCTCAAGCTTTTTTATTCGTTCAGACACAGCAGAACGAGACAGATTTACTTGCTCAGCGATAGCGGCAACCGGTTGACGCGCATCTTTGCTAAGGGCTTCGATAATTAATTGGTCAAACTTATCCAAAACATTCATACCTAACAGGCTTTATTTCAGGGTTTGTGCCATATTGTAATACCAGACAGAGCCTCAAACCATCTTCATAGCCACTATATCTCATCGTCACTATACTTCTTCTAGCCCATAGCGGGTGTAATCAGACAAGCAAATGCTCTCCACCATATCGACGGCAATTTACCACCTACACCAGGGCAATCGCATATAAATTTACACGGAGCAAATTAACTTCATTAAATACTCATGATCCCAACCAGCAGAAAGCCTCTTATTTTTTATACCAATTTTATAAGTGTCATCTTGTTTAAGAATATTAAGGGCTATTTGCCTAATCCTAGACATGTTTTCTGCTGAATGACCTATACGAATTCGACTATCATCTTCCCTAAATGCAACATCCAAACTCCAATGTAGGCTGTTCTCAATTTGCCAATGATGTTGAATCATTTCACTGACAGCTTTTGCTGATAAGGGCTGGCTAGAAATATAATAGCGTTGTTCTTTTGATTTTTTGCCTTGCAAGGTACGTTCTGTCTCAACCCTAATGACAGCAGCTAAATCGATCCACTCTGTTGCTATAGGTAGTTTAGCCACTGAGTGATAAACCCAGCAGCGTCGTATCTCATGACGGCCATGCTGTTCTTTTTCTGAAGAATGAAAGTCAATAGCTGGACGTTGATACACTTTGGCTTTTTTAGAATACAGTTGTTCTTGAATAGCAGAATATAAGCGACGCTGGTTATTTTTAACTGCCAACAAGTAATGAGCCCCTTTTTCACGAATTTTTTTAGCAATGGCTTTATGACACCCCATCGCATCTATTGATACAACAGCACCTTTAACCGCTATCGCTTCTAATAGTTCAGGAATGGCGGTAATTTCATTGGATTTTATATCAGTCTTAAGTTGACCTAACACTAACTTATTTTCTATTGACCATGCATTAACCAAGTGAATAGCATTCTTCTTATCAGGTTCAGTAAATGATCGTCTAAGCGTTTTACCATCAATGGCTACCAACTTGCCAGGTAAGCTATCAGTGATTGACTGAACCCATTGGATGAAGCAGCTTTGAAACGATGTAGGGCAAAGGCGTGAGAAAAAACGACCAAAGGTATCATGAGAGGGTATTCCGTTGGGTAGCTCTAGAAAGCTCTTAAACCATGCTTCTTTGGCGTTACCAAATCGCTCAATAGCGACCCAGTCATCTGCCCCGCATAAAGCAGCACAAATCGTAATAGTAATAATATCAATGAGCTTATGACGACGACGGCGTTCCATTCGAGGATCATCTAACTGTTCAAAATGATCTAAAACTGTACTATTTTTTACCAATGTTGCACTCTATATCAGTTGCTTTTTATTCTATTATACTGATTTTGTTGTATTTTTATATGCAATTGCCCTGCCACCTACACCGACGATACGTCGGTAGAACCTAACTATTGGCTAACGAATCAGTCAGTTTGTTATTAGGAAAAAAATTAAACTTTGCAAGTGTTGTAGATAAATTTGTGGGCTTTGTAATGAACCAACTAAATAACACTATCACTCTGCCACAAGGTGTTGGCTTATTAGTGACCACCATGATGGGTACAGGTGTTTTCGTATTACCCCAGCTTACTGTACAAGATTCTGGGTCTGCAGCGATGTTAGCCTGGCTACTTCTGATTATGGCAATGCTGCCTGTTACCTGGATATTTGCTGAACTGGGTAAACGATACCCTCATGCAGGTGGCCCCTCCCACATCGTTAGCCAAGCATTTGGGGAAACTCAGGGCAAAGTGGTTGGCCTCATGTTTTTGCTTTTAGTTCCCGTAGGGGTGCCTGCTGCGATTGAAATTACCATGCAGTTTGTCCAAACCTTAGTACCATTAGCTGCTAGCGAAAAGTTTGTTGTAGAACTGGTATTTATTTTTAGCCTACTGGCTTTAAATTGGAAAGGTGTACAAGCTTCTGGTCGTATACAAGCTGCTCTCACTATTACCATGATAGTGGTTGTACTGGCAGTATCACTCAAACAGTTTTCAGGCCAAACGGAACCAGCCCTGACTAGGATAAACTTCAATCAATGGCCATTAGTCGCATCTGCAGTCGGTTTAGCTTTTTGGAGTTTTATGGGCGTTGAAACCATGAGTCACTTATCAGCAGAATTTAAAAACCCCGAACGAGACTTCGGCCGCGCCTTAATACTTGGAGTAATCATTGTAGGACTTATTTACTTAGTCTGCACCTGGTCAATTTTGCAAGCTGCACCAGGCACCAATACACTCGCAATGGTTGATGTATTTAATCAACAATTTGGTCAAGGTGGCCGCTGGGTTATTGGCATCCTAGGTATATTCAGTGGAGCAGCTACGGTCAATGTTTATCTCGCCAGTAGTGCGCGATTAGCATACAGTCTAGCAAACCAAGGAGCATTACCTAGCTATTTACATCGGTTAAATCAGTATAATGTACCAGGCAATGGGCTGATGACAATTAGCGTCTGTACAACCCTAATACTAGCTATTGCAGAAGTAATTAGAATTCCTTTTGATGATCTTATTCGCTGGACTAATGGAGTATTTGTTCTAATTTATTTATTTACTATGGTTGCTGCCTATAAGTTACTGCCAGGCAAATTCAAACTAATAGCTGCCTTTGGGTCAATTGTTTGTTTATTGCTAGGCATTTCACTGGGTATTAATATGACATATGCGCTGGCATTATGGGCATTACTTATACTGTTTTATGCTATAGCAAGAGTCGCTTTACAGCGCCCCAGACCAACAGCACCTTAGAATATAATTTTTCCTTTTCAAGCTATCTAACAATAATTAGACGACATTATAAAAGAAACTAATATAAGCTTTTTAGATCCTTATGAGCCATGGAAGGCCACTCAAAAAATACCTTTATTCTTGCCAACACATAATAAATTATGACTGATTTTGCTAACCCTAATAACACTGAAGTACTTAATCTCACAAAGTAAAATCATTACATGGTTGGCAAGGGGGTTAATCATGAAAACGGGTATCAGCTCAATTAATCCATTTAGTCGATTAAACTCAAATGATTCCAACAAAGCAAATAAGCAACCAGTTCAAATCATTCCAGCAGGTTCATTTAGTGGTCGACAAGTCTCTTTATTAACCCCACAAGATAATGTGGCGGTTGACCAACCCTCTATTTCAAATTTTAAAAAAAAATTTATAGCTAAAATTAGCAATTCTAGAGGCAACGTAGTTGTAGGTTCTACAGCAGCCCAAACTAGTTATGAAAAGAGCATTCAAGAAATTGCTGATGAACTAAATGAGACTATTAAACAATATGTAGCTAAAGATAATACACTTCATAGTGGATATATGCATTATTATGCAGAAGATCCCCGCTTCTCAAAATACTTAGTTATAAAATCGAACTCAGAAAAGGAAGTGATTGGTTTTTCACATCTACCTAAAAATATAAAAGAGCTTCGCGACCTTTTAAACAACTTATTGGAAGGTCACAGCACAAAAGGTTCATTATATAAATCTATCAATAGCAAACTAACACCTGATCATGCTTTAGGTCGTATATTTAAGGCTGATGGTATTTTTTCACCCCACGTTTCAGTTCGCAAACCACCTTTACCTGAGCCAGTAGCCAAGAGTAAGCTCAATCAAGCTCTCACAGAGCCTACGATAACAAAACCGCCAGTTACCCCTGAACGAGTTAAACAGCAACTAAAAAAGATCAAACAAGAGACTTCACAACAACTAAAAGAAAGAGCTGCACTACATACCGCGGCAAGGCTGACCACAGCAATTATTTCAAAACGAGCGGGAGTATCTACAACGGAGCTGACAACTCATAGAGCGGAACTTAAGTCATTAGATGTAAATTTTTTATACAGCCAAGATCTAACCTATTTACAATCAGTAAAAACAACTCTAAAAGACGATATTAACCATTTAAGTGATATCATCCAGTTAAATCTTAACCAGCTACCTATTAAGGGAGAATATGAGTTAACTTCTCTTGGGAAAAGCGCAAAAGATGCTATCAAAGAGTCACTAAGCCTACTACATAGTCACCGGCCAAGTTTTAAAGAGCGCTTGTTAAAAGTTTTTTTTCCAAAAAAATATACTGAACAACTAATAGCTAAGAACCAATTGCTTGCAGAATTACACGAGTTACAATACCTAAGAAACGAAATAATCACACAACCAGGCTGGGAAGCAATGGATAAAACAGCCTGGTTTCAGGACACCGTCTATCAAGTATTACAAAAAGGATCTGAAACAAAGCTATCCTTAGGGCCTTCAAGTTTCTCTCCCTCTTTTAGCAAAGCACTCTCTAAACAACTTGCGGAGTGGACACCAGAGAGCCGCTCTACATTTTATATAACGGCTAACGATAAAATCAAATAGCGTATTTTATTATCAACAAATCTATACCCAATGCGTAGGATTTTTAGGTGAGGCCATCAAGTGACGAAGCCTCATGAGCCTGTATTAATAGGTGACTGGGGTGAGGAACGATGATAACAAAACCTAAAAATGATTCGCGATGGGTATAATTAAACTAAATCAATTAATTTCACTCTGAACATTATTGTTCTTTTTAGCAAGAAGGACTAATTTGGTTAAGGATAACCAACAAAAACAGGAGCAAGCTGTGAAGCAGTTTATTAGAACTCCCTCTTATGTTACTACCGCTCTACTTGTTGTTGCACTTGTTTGTCCCCTCCATGCTAAAACCTTAAATGTCACCAGCGGCGATTGGCGCCCTTATATATTTGAACATCAAGGCACCATTGGCTTTGAGGGTACCAAAGGGCTCGCAGTGGACGTAGTGGAAGCAATCTTTGATCTCATGAATGTCTCTAGACAGTACACAACTTATCCCTTTACCCGACAACAAGAATTTCTAATAGCAGGCAAGGTGGATGCACTCGTTGGCATTTACCGTGCGGGCTTGAAAGGACCTCAATACCCACAAGAATCACTCATTGATACCCAAATGTGCTTTTACTCTACACCAGATTTGCAATGGACTTTCAGCGATACAAATAGTCTTAGTAAGGTTCGAGTAGCAGTAGTGAATGGTTATACCTATTTCGATGCCGATGCTTATTTATATAACTCAAAGAACAGCAGTAAAGTAACACTCATTTCTGGAGAAGAAACCGAAGTTGTGAAGCGTCGACTCCTTTTATTGGGAGCAAACCGTATAGATACTTTCCCTGAGGATATTCGGGTATTAAACTACCATCTTAAAAAGAACCCCGTAACAGGCAAATTCACTGGGTGCTTTCAGAAAACTGGGTTAGACATCGCTTTTTCACCTTTATTAGATAAAAAATTTGTTGAGCAATTTAATCAGCACCTGACCCAATTCAAACAAACACCTACTTACTCAAAAATAATACAACAGTACTTGAAACAAAACTAACCTGTCCCCCACTAAAATATAAGCAGGGTACAAGCTAAAAAGCTCAGGAACTATGCAATTTTTTTACCGGCCAGTTTTTATCTTTGTCCAAGACCTTGTAACAAAGCGCTGAATCTTTTTTGGCATTTCTGTGAATAAAAACAGCTTTTCATTCACATCATCAGATGGATAAATTCCTGGGTTTGTAGCAACTTGTTCGCTAATAAATGGTTTAGCTGCATCATTGGGGCTGGCATACTTTACATAGTTAGTTACACCTGCAATCACTTTTGGTTCCAGTAAATAATTTAAAAATTGATGAGCATTTTCTACATTTTTAGCATCTTTAGGTATAGCTAACATATCAAATGATAGTGGTGCCCCTTCCTTTGGAATAACATACTTAATTTTGACCCCATTTTTTGCTTCTATTGCTCTTTCTTTAGCCTGAAACACATCACCTGACCACCCAATCGCTACACAAATGTCACCATTAGCTAAATCACTAATATAACGAGCAGAGTGATAATAAGTTACATATTTGCCCACATTGCCTAACTGTTTTTCTGCTACTTTATAATCTTTAACATTACTTGAGCTAGGATCTTTACCGAGATATTTCAATACAATTGGGAATATTTCACTTCCAGAGTCTAAAAAAGCAACACCACATTTTGATAGCTTTTTCATATTTTCAGGTTCAAAAACTATTCCCCAACTATCGATAGACTCTATGCCTAATACCGCTTTCACTTTGTCTGGATTATAACCAATACCAGTAGTGCCTTCTAAATAAGGGATCGAGTATTTGTTGCCAGGATCAACTTTGGCAGCTAATTCCTTCATTATGTGCTTGTTTAAGTACTGGTAGTTGGTTAATTTGGCTTTATCTAGTGGCTGAAAGGCACCTGCTTTAATTTGCACTCTTAAAAAATTATGGGTAGGCACAACAAGATCATAACCTGACTGCCCTGATAATAACTTTGCCTCTAACACTTCATTATTATCAAATACATCATAATTAACCTTCACCCCAGTTTGTTTCTCAAACCCAGGGATTGCTTCAGGATCTATATAATCATTCCAGTTGTAGAAATTAAGCTGGCCAGCCGTTAACTGAGAGGCAAGGATAGCTAAGCTTCCACAGACAATTTTTCTCATAGTATACTCTTCGTGAATGGTATAAATGACCAAATATACCCATCGCGAATCATTTTTAGGTTTTGTTATCGTCGCTCCTCACCTAAAAACCCTTCGCATTGGGTATAGATGGACACAAATCACTAAGTATACCGAAAACTAGCCAAAATCAAATATCAAATAGTGACCACCTACAGGGCAAGCACCACGATCATTTAATAACCACCCCCTCTCAGCTCAGCAATATACTGATCATAAAGCCCAAGGGTTTTAAGTTGATGCAACCCTTTATTAAACTTAATAATAATAATATTGGCATGAGGATTTTTTTTACTCACGATTAGTCGATAAAGTCTTGTTTCAGCAATTGCCTTTGGGTGATGAGTTATTAAGTCAGCTTGATCAGGCTTCAGATACTTTCGCATTTGGTAATAGCCAGCATCTAAACTAATTGGAAACAATTGAACCCGATTGTTAAGTATTAGCTTATAATTTTGCTCATCTTTTTTCACCCTTACCACATCAATTATTTTATTAGCTTCTGCCTCTTGGAACTCAGTGCCATAATTATAGCCAAGAGTGGCGCCTATCTTCATTGAGCCTAAATCAGTAAACTTACTCCAGTTAAACGATAGGTTTTTCAAATGAAAAAAAACTAGCTTATTTTCAAAAATAGGATCACTGTAATATACGTCTGCCATTCGCTTCTCAGTCTGTATCCAGCCCGGCGAAGCATCTAAACTACCATCAACGACAGACTGATATGCTCGTTTCCAGGGTAGCCAGTCATAAACAGCCTTAACTCCCTCCAGCTTAAAAGCTTCTGTCACAATATGAGTAACTACCCCATAGTTTTTCATTTTGCTCGATGTATAAGGCTGCCATTCGCCATTGGCAATTTTTACCTGCTTCAACTCCTCAGCAGTCAAGTGAGTAAGACAACAAACTAACAACGTAATAAGTAAAACGGCTACTTTTGTTAGAGGGAATATCGCTTTCATTTCAACCTCCAAATGCTGCTTAGTCTAACTATAGTCTTTAAAGCCACAACTCATCCGTTAATAACACTGTACCTATATACAATAGCTGCATACATAGTCACCATACATACAACCTATTAACTATGATTTAGAATGGAAGAGGTTTATCGAGCCAATACCTATGCTGAGTGCCGGGCCATTAAAATACAAACTAACCACCTCAGAGCTGGTCATCAAGCTTATACAACCACTGTTATTTGTGTTTTTACTCACTAACAACCATGCCTTTAGTTACTGTACTACAGACAATTTGCAGCTTGGAGGGAGGTTAACCGCGCCTTATCATACAGACAAGGGGGAAGGCCTTATTGATCAACACGTTCAGCTCATCTTTGACGGCCTCAACTGTAAAGTTCAATTACTGACCATTCCATCTGAACGATCACTGCGAAACTCCAACCGTGGCCTACTTGATGGTGACTTCATTCAGTTATCAGACCTAAACTTGACACTTTATAGTAATTTAATTCAGGTAAACCCTAGCTACTTCTCTTTTTTTATGGCCTACGTCAGTCTGCAAAATATTACATATGCCGATAAAGATCTCAGTGGTTACAGAATTGGTGCAATGATTGGAATGCCTCTATCTGATCAATCGTTAAACGATGTTAAAGTTGTTCGAACCAAAAGCTACGATCAATTAATTACTTTACTTCAACGCAAACGCATTGATATTGCCGTATTACCTATTGCTGTAGCTTATTACTATCAAAAGCAAACTTGCCTTACTCAACTGCACATTGAGGTAAAACCAGAGCTTAAAGTCAAACTACATATTTACTTACATAAAAAACACCAAGCCTTAGTTGAACCATTAAGTAAGGAAATTGAAGGGTTTAAACATAGCAGAAAATATCAAAAATTAATGCGGCACTTTTTAAAAAAGGGGCTAAATATATCAGCTCCAAAGTGTGATTGATGAAATATGTATCAGACTAAAGCCATCATACTAAACTCAATAATAGTTTACGCTTACCAAACAAGAAAATAGCTAGTACTACAGGTAAAATCACTACTGTTGTTGTAATAATATCAAGTAACGAGTGGTATTGTTGATATAACATTAATACGCCATAAGCCATCAGCGATGCAACAAAATAGTTTACATACTTCTGCTTATAAATAACCAAATAAACCACTACCGTTAATGCTAATGCTGTATGGGTACTGTAATCCAATTCCAGTGCAGACCATAGTCGCAGCCGGTTATCCAAATACCAAATGATATAGACAGGTATAATACCGACACCCAACACTAATAAATAAGTAAGAGCAAGCTTCAGCCCTTTCTTAGTAGCTACAAGTCCAATCAACAGCAAAGCATAAATAATCAATAGTGGTATATAACAATCAGCAATAAAATCCAATACTTCATATGACAACATTATTAAGCACTCTATATACTATGTATCTATTCTTATTCAGCTAACCACTCAATCGCTTTTTCTCGCTCTTCAGGAGCAAAAGATTGTACTTCAATACTTGGAAAGAGCTTATCACTGATTACAACAGCTTTTTCAATCCATGCCTTATCAGACACAATAGCCTTCTTGCCAAACTTTTTAAAATGAGAAAGTGCAAACTTCAGCTCCTCAATCAAAGCATCAAGTGCTATTCCAGAAAAGTTTTTCATCTCAACAAAGATATTCAATTGACTATGGTGTTTTAACTTGTCATCTATGATTTTGATCAACCTGTCAACATCTATTTTTTCAATTTTACCATCAACCTCAATTGCAATAATTTTATCACTAATTAGCGGAAATATTTCAAGCATTCTTACCTCCTTTATTTTGAAGCTTTATACAGGTTATTTTTCAAACTTTCATTATAGGACTAAAACTATTATGTCTTAACCTACTATTAGCAAGCTAAATAAAATATATGTAAAATTTAGTTAACCAAGTATTAATAATAAAGTGACTTATTAGGTATCATAATGGTTTTAGAAAAGCTATTCCATCCAATTTACCTCTTCTCTGTAGAAGATTTTGACATCAGCCCTATTACATTCTGTAGTAACATAGCAAGCTATTTTTACCAACTGTCGTGGGATAACTACCTTCATCGCCAGAATCAAATTGCATACCTTCAAAAATCTTTAACACAACGTCAAAACACAAGGTTATCTAATGAATTCTGGTACTACTTTTTTCAAGGAAAGATACCCTATAGCGACTTTAAGCCCATATATCAAGACCTATCTCCTATACAACAGAAGGAGTTTGACTCAATCCAGCCCAATCGCAGGCGCGCAGTCTCTGCATACCTATTATCATTTCATAATAACCAGTGGATAAGTGAACAGATAAGCGTACCTGGATATAACCAAAATCAAGCAAAAGTTATCAACCATGACCAGCTTGATTACCGCCTAGCAACTCGGTTTTTTCCAGAATTACCTAGCCACTTTGTCAATGATGACTTGTTTTGCTTATTAGAAGGCATTGCTATTTTTATACGATCAAAACTTGGCTGTTGTCAGCTAAAGATTACCGTACACCACAATCAAACCATTGCAAGACCCGGTTCTTTTGCCTCTAATGCCCCCGAGGGTATTCATCAAGATGGACAAGACCTGATTGTTTCAGCGTTAGTGGTTGAAAGAAAAAATTTAACCGGAGGTAAAAGTATTATTTTTGGTGCAGATAAGACGACTTGTATTGTAGAAAAAACCCTTTACTCTGGTGAAGGCATCCTCCAGCCAGATCTAAATACTGACCTATGGCATACCGTTGAAGCTACTTATAGCGCCGATGGTAATAATGAAGGATATCGTTCAACCATTGGTTTTGATATAGAGATTATAAAATAACTGGCTATTTAATCAGGCTTGTCGCTATCATACAAGTACAAGCCTTATTAGATTAGTGGAATATTTAAGCAGCCGCCGCCACTCCTTTTTGAAATGATTTTCTTTCTGAAACTCTATTAAGATAGTCTTGTAGCTTACTATGTTTTTCAATCATGTATTTAATTTCAGAATGGCTGAAAAGATAGTCCAATATCGGTACTAATAATGCGTCAGCTATAGTAAAACTGTCTCCGACTATATACAACTGATCAGCTAATTGATGACTTAACACTATCAATGCTTTTTCTACCCCTGGTTCAGCAGCCTTCACTTTATCAACTCGAATAGTGCCGTTTTCTCCTTTGGGAAAAGCAAACTCAAGTAAATACTTACGCACTATTGCTTGATCAATGTCCCCTGCTATTAAACTACACCACTGATCATGCTTAGCTCTTGCTACAGGATCCGAAGGTTGTAACTCTGGCCCAGGAAATTCTTGATCAAGATAGCGGCAAATTGCTACTGTCTCACAAATACTAGCATCAGCGTGAATCAATACTGGTAGTTTCCCAAATGGATGCAGTTTATAGTGTTTATCGCTCTTAAAAGGAATTTCCTCTCCATTCACAGAAAATCCTGTTGTATAGCTAATATTTTTCTCTTCACATACCAGCCTGACTGAACGAACAAAGCTACTAAAGTTAGGCCCATAAATATGTACTTGTTGACTCATCCTATCCTCCTCTTAAACGGTGTCGCAAAATTACTGCCTCATAACCTTTTGCGACCTTCTAATCGGTTAACTTAACTCAGGCATTCTAATGTAGGGTTAATGAGAATATGATCAAGGACATATTTTAAAACTATGTAAAAATGTTAAAACAGCTGAGCTTATGACTAACCGGAGTAACCATAATGCCTTGGACAGATAACCATAAACAGGCCAGTCGCCAACGAATCTTAACTAGCGCTGCTCGCTTATTCACTCACAAGGGTTATGACAATGTCAGTATTAATGAAGTAATGGCAGATGCTAGCCTAACCCGTGGTGCTTTTTATACCCATTTCAGTTCTAAGTCTGAACTATATGCTGAATCCATTATAACTGCCGCTATGTCTGGTAGCTCCCTATTGCAACAACTAGCCTCTGGCAAACAGTCTCTTGCTAGTTTAACGAAAGCTTACTTAAGCCTTGAACATCGAGAAGGTGAAATGATGCATTGTCCACTGGCTTTTTTAGTAACTGATGTTAGCCAGCGCGATGACACGGTTCGTAATGTTTATACCAAAGCATTTCGAGGGTTTGTGAATAAACTGTCAACCACAAAACCAGATAAAAATACAAAGCCTTCCGTAAAAGCACTTCAGGCTGCTGTATTAATGATTGGAGGCCTAGCGATAGCAAGAGCAATCAATGAAGAAGAACTGGCAGAGCAGTTATTAAGCGCCTGCCAACAAGGTGTTCAAGTATAACTAAAAAAATAAAACTTAAGGGCACCTCTAATAATTGTTTGCTGTCTCTGGCCTTCTGGTAAATTCGCAGTCAAGGCTATAAACAATTACTAGAGGTGCCCTAAGTGGTTGTTTGTAGTCAAAACGAATTGTTTTTAGGGGCTAGCCTACTACTGTGAAGTTAGCAATAGCAGCATTAGTCGAAATGCTGGGGCTCGTATTCAACAACAACCCCTAAAAGTCATTCGCGAAGAGTATAGTTAGTGGCTTTTCTTATACCACTGTATTACCCCATAAATACTGATTAGTGCCCATGCTCCCTCAATAATAACCGCCGATAAGTTAAAGTCAAAATAGAGAGAAATCAAAATTAAAATTGCACCAATGAGATTACCTAATGAATACACTAAACTGTCGTTGTTTAACTTATTCATCTGAATGAATAAGTAGCATAATAAAATTAAAAAGACACCTATATTACCTACTAAATCATACCAGTAATAGTTCATTATTCTCCCACTTGAACTAATGCAGACTCTGTTGCCAGCTCCGCTAATAATAACAGCGCTTCTTCAGCTTTTGCTGATTGTATAAATATATGGTCATGATAATATCCAGCAAACATGTTAGCACTTATTCCATTATCAGCCAATTTTCTTGATACCACTGCTGTTAATCCCACAGCATCCAAGCTGGAATGCACCTGCAAGGTAATCATTTTATACACACTATCAAATGCGATGCTTTGTTGGACAGCAGTTTCCTTTTTTAACACCAGAGTTATCCCTTCCATCTCTCTAAAAGTAGCTATCGGCTGATATTTAACCAAATTAATGTTATCAAACTCTTTTAAAGTACAAAACACAAACTCATCTGCAACCAACACAGGTTTTAAATTCATTAATAACTGGTTCAAGTCTTTAATTACTATCATCACAAACACACCTTTATATTATGAGTGTTACAGCGATAAACCACATCACTGTGCCTACTACAATATCAATAGCTTTTTGTACTTTTTGATTTGACAACCATGGTGCTAGTCTAGCAGCTAATATAGCAAGGAAATAAAACCATGCAGCTGAAGCCAACATGCAACCTATTGCAAACTTAATTTTTTCATCACCAGTATATTTCAGGCTTGCTCCACCTAAAATCATAACGGTATCTAAATAAACATGGGGGTTTAATAAAGTAACCACTAAGGCCGAGAATATAACAAACTTAAATGACAGCATATTTCTATTACTAGACAGCTCTACATCATGAACAGGAGACTGAAATGCTTTTTTAAATGACATGACTCCATAGCTAAATAAAAATATTACTCCCCCCCAAATCAAAGCCTGATAAACTAAATCACCTTCAGTCACTAAACTACTACTACCAAACACTCCAAGAGCAATTAAACCAATATCACAAAGCATACAAATTGTAGCAGCAATTAAGTAGTGATTTCTTTTTATACCCTGATTAATCACAAAGGCATTCTGAGCCCCTATTGGAATAATCATCGCGCCCCCCAATAGAAACCCTTTAAGCATAGGAAGAAACAGCATTTGCAACCTCTTACAAAAAATTCTGAATTCATGATAAGAGTCATGCTATTATTAGTAAAATTAAATTTTCTTAATTGATATTAAATTTTCTTATGAAACAGGTTAGCCACAAAATGTTCGACTATAAGCTACTACAAGCGTTAGATGCGGTAGTACAAGAGCAAAGCTTTGAGCGAGCTGCAGCTATCTTATCAATCACTCAATCTGCTATTTCACAACGTATTAAGCAACTAGAAGAACAAGTAGCTCAGCCGCTCTTAGTACGTAGCCACCCAGTAGAACCAACAGTAATGGGCCAAAAACTGCTTGGCCACTTTCGCCAGGTAAAGCAGCTTGAGCAAGAGTTAAGACAAGAGCTGTTCCCCACAGAACCCAACCAACGGTTAAACATTACCATCGCAGTTAATGCTGATAGTTTGGCAACCTGGTTTATTCCTGCCATTAACCTTCTCCTAACAAACCATCCTATTGAGCTAAACTTGCTGATCAGCCATGAGAGCCACACATTAGAAAAAATTAAAAATGGAGAAGCATTTGCAGCCATCAGCAGTAACAATCAAGTTTTACCAGGCTGTAAAGCAGATAAACTAGGAGACATGGAATATGTGCTTACAGCCGCACCCAGTTTTAAGAAAAACTACTTTGGTAAAGCCGTAACAGCTGAAAAACTACTGTATGCTCCCGCTGTAGCTTTTGATCAAAAAGATGATATGCATGCGATTTTTCTTGCACAGCACTTTAATCTACTACCTGGCACTTATCCTTGCCATACGGTAAGGTCATCAGAAGCATTTGTTAGCTTAGCTAAGGAAGGCGCCGCATATTGTTTAATCCCTAGAATACAAGTTCAAACTGAGTTAAATGAAGGTTCACTAATTGAGTTAAGCTCCAAATATAAGTTAAAAGTCCCTTTATACTGGCACAGGTGGATATTAGAAAAAGGTATCCATAAATTAATCTCTGAATCAGTGATAAAGTATGCCAAAAATAATCTTTTTTAGATATAACACCAATTAGCAAACACAGCTCTCTCAGCTGCAAATTAAATTAAAGCTAAATTAAAAAAGTACCTTCTCGAAAAGCCAATTGATAACTATCCAAATTTTTCATATACCAAGCCTGCCCAAAGAACTTCCAGCTACTGCCGTCTCTAACACCAATAGCTGATGATCCTCCATAATAGTGGTCATTCCCATAAGTTGCATCGTTATATAGCCGTTTCTTATTTGTATCAGGTAGCGAATCCAACATTTTATCATTAGGATATTTTTCTCCATCTATATGAAAAACCTGAGGACTAGACGTACTCTCTATTGCTAAACCACAACCTGTCAATCCTGCTGACAAAAACAGGTCTGCATCATCCCCTAACTTTATCGACTCAATTCCATCTTGTTTATATGCTAAAAAATATGCAGTAATCATTGACTTTGAGTACTCTGGTATTTGTTTTAATAAACAACAATTAATTTTTTTGCCATTATGATCAACTGCATGCTTGCCTGCCAGCGGCTCTATTTGGAAATTATAAACGCCTGTTTTTATTGGTACATGTGTTGGCTCATTATTTATAAGTAGTAAATTTTTCTTTAAGAATTCGTTTGGGTTTTCTTTAAACTCCTGCGTTAACTGGTAACTACTAACATCTGTATCGGACTTACGTCTGATTTCATTCACCATATTTATGTTATTTATAATTTTAAGCATAAATTACGCTATCCTTAGGCTAGATTATAATTATCAAGATAGCTAATTTAGTTTTTTTTCTTCTTCGTAAATATAAAATTTAGTAGCTTTTTTTTAAGCTTTGAAAAAGTAACTAGTTACAAGGCTCTTTACTATAAAACTCATACCCTCTTCCTGGCCAGCATCTATGGGCTACTGTTACTGAATGGGTTTGCCATTTACCAGTAGGCTGCTTCATTAGTTTAATATCCCAACGCTCTCCTCTTGTACTATCATCCAAAAAGCCATCCCGAATAACCGTTACAGTAGTCTTATCAGCACTTTCAGCGCTATCGTTCTGCTGGTGTATTAACTGTTCCTTTGCTTCTTCAAAATCCCCAGCAATTTCTAAAGAAAAGTCAACCGCGGACTGATTAAGCTCAGATACTTGGCCTTCCGCTTTTAAGATTGGCAAAGAAGACATTACGGGAATCGTTAAAAGCGATTGATGCCTCTCTTTATTAGTAGGCACCAACCGACAGTTTTGCGTTTGTATGTATTTGCTTGTAACCCACCCTTTATTGTCTTTATATTCCACTCTACACCAACTATTTTTACACCCAAGGTTTACTACACATTGTTCATCAGCAGGAATACTGCCAATTATTTCAGCTTTAGCCGATGCATTAGCCCGAATATTCAATACATCACTTGCCACCACACCTTTTACCTTAATATAAACTGCTCCATAGGCACTCAAAGCAGTGAACCCCTGCAACAATACAATCAGACAGGTAAATAACGGCTTTTTTTGCTTCATTGTCATTTTTTCCTCTATTACTATAAAAAAACAAGCTCTAGATCATTGAGCAATATCGTCAGACAATAATAATCCAGCTAAGCTTTTTTATTAATTAAGAGATAGTAAAAACTAAAAAGGTTCATCCAAAAGCAAAGAGTGCAGTAAGGAGAAGTTATGTCTAATACTGTAAAGGACCAATGTCATACATTCTTTTATGGTCACCACGAGTTAACGGCAGCAGAAGAGTTCTACGCTATGGCTGAGTGGTGCCAACAAAACAATATAAAACACGATATCTATGGTGAAGGAGAGCTAATCCAACAGTTTGAGCAAAGAGTTGCAGATTTACTTGGTTTTGAAAAAGGACTATTTATAGCAACAGGAACATTAAACCAACCAACCGTATTGCAACTTGTATGTCGACAAAAAAACTTTGATTGCGTTGCTATGCACCATACTGCTCATATATTAAAACATGAATGCCAGGGTTATCAGTTGCAAAATAGATTCAAAGTACTACCTATTGGCGATCCTTTTTCAGTTTGGACAATCGAAGACCTTAAAGATATAAAAGATGACATTGCAGCTGCATTATATGAGCTTCCGATGCGAGAAATTGGTGGTCAACTACCCACATGGGAAGCACTTACGGCAATAAAAACATACTGTCACCAGCATAACATTCATCTACATATGGATGGTGCAAGACTTTGGGAAACTAAAGACTACTATGCAAAAGAGTATGCTGAAATAGCCCATGGCTTTAATAGCGTTTATATTTCACTATATAAAGGTATTGGTGGATTGGGTGGTTCCATACTAGTAGGTAGTGAAGCACTGATTGAAAGAGCATCAGTATGGGTAAAACGACAAGGTGGTAATCTAGCCAGACGTTCACCTTATATTGTTTCAGCTGCGATGAAGTTTGATCAACAGTTACAAAAAATGTCTGCCTATTATCTGCGAACTAAAGAAATTTACCAAGTATTAGCTAATTACCCTTTTATAATTCCCAATCCTGAATATCCTCAAACAAGTATGCTGCATCTCTATCTACCTATTAGCTGCAACCAAGCAACTCAGGTTCGAGATAAAATAGCAAAAGAACATGGCATTTATTTTTTCAATAGAATACAAAGTTCACCGTTCGCTAATCAGTGCTTTTTTGAGTGGGATGTAGGGGACTGCTTACTTGATATGCCAGATAAACAATTAATAAAATCACTTGATCTATTAGCCAAAGAAATCAAATCATTATAAAGCACCTATAAACGCTAAAAAGAGCATTAGCTCTTTTTAGACCTAATCAAGTTATCATACCATTATCTATAACTAATATATCCCCAACTCGAAGGGCTATTACTCACTAAACTGCTGCATAATAACTTTAATTGCATGATCAAAAGTCTTTATTTCACCAAGAGTATGAGCCACCATCATAGCGCCCTCCAAACTCGATAATAAATATACTGCCTTATTATTCGCGCTCCCTTCTTCTTGCTGATTGTACCGTGCAAAAACTGCTGTCAGCCACTTAATATTATCTTTAAAAAACCGTTTGGTTTCTCTAACCACCTCTTCTGGTAAAGAGTCTGTTTCAGCACCCAACATTCCACATAAACATAACTTTTGATCTTTTATCAGTGAGTTTCGGAATGTTTCAATATACCGTTGAATAAGCTGCTCAGGTTTGATTGCTGAATCTTCTGGATCACCCAGAGCACTTAAAAACCGCTCTGTATATCGCTTAACCACTGCGGCCCCCAAATCACCTTTTGTAGGGAAGTGATAGTGAACACTCGCGCTTTTGATTCCGACAGCACTTGCTATTTCACGGAAGCTAAAAGAGTTATACCCCTTACTTCTAATGCAGGACTCAGCAACATCTTTAATATTCTCAACAGTATCTGCCTTCATTAATATTCTCTACTAACTTATTAAGGTTATAATAATACTTTATACCTACTGATAGATTGATATCAATTCATAGTTTCAATCACAAAAGGAGAACTAATAGATTATGAAAATATTTTTCTTACTTGTCCAACGCTTTCAATGACAAACAACTTAAAGGCAGTAGCATCCGTGCCATCATGTATACACTACATTCCTAATATCTTTGCTAATCAAGATTAGTGTTTATAAAAATAGAAAGAATAAATCCAGATTACTTCAACCTTTCAATCAATGCATCAGCCAATGGAGGAGCACTTGCAGGGCTTTGACCAGTCATTAGAAATCCATCAATTACCACATTCGGCTCCCAATTTTGCTTACTTTTATAAATAGCCCCTCTTAACTTTAATTCATCTTCAAGGGAGAACAGTAAATGTTGTAGTAATTCAACCTCATTATCTTCTGCATTTTTAAATCCTGTTAGCTCTTTTCCTTTTACCAACGGCTCACCATTATCTTTTTTAGCATCACGTAAAATAGCAGGAGCATGACACACCATAGCTATAGGTCGACCAACTCGCGCAAAGTCTTGAATCATTTTCAACACTAAAGAGTTATTAGCTAAATCCCATAATAGGCCATAACCGCCAGGGAAGAATAATGCGTCATACTGTAAATACTCAATACTTTCTAGAGAAATTGTATTAGCTAATGCAAAGTTGGCTACAGGGTCTTTAACAAAACGTTCAGTGTTTTCTGTTGTAAAAGGTGGCTTCATACTTAATAAATCAATTGGTGCCAATCCACCTTTAGGTGAAGCAAACACAACTTCAAAGCCAGCTTCAACCATTTTATAATAAGGTGTGGCAACTTCTTCAAACCAAGTACCAGTCAATTTACCACTAATGCCAATCTCATTTTCAGATGACATAATAAGTAAAACTCTTTTTTGAATATTGTTTGTTTTCTTTGTTGCTACAGTGTTCATAAATAACTCCATATACCAATAAATAAGGAAAAACCTTCTCAAGACAATCTATCTATCGAAAGGTAGATTCACTTTACATCAACAAACCCTAATCAGCAACCCAAATCTACCTAGTGATAGATTGAGTTATATTATTAATCTTGAACAAATAATAGTCATACACTATAAAAGTATTTTGAGGTAAGACATTAGGATAAGCCTATCAGCCCTAGAGAATAGTCATCAAACACCAATTGAAGAGACTTTGATTCAAGGTTCCTGCTTATAGATCTTTCTTTTAAGCTTGATTGAAGAATAGATTTTACTTAGCCTGCCTATCAAAAGGTAGGTACCATATATAGAGATAATCTTTATACGCAAATTGACCAATAACGAACTTAAACTGAATTATTATATCCAATACGAATGTTTTTTAGGTGGGATTATTCAATGACTGAATCCACAATCTTATAATAACAGGTTATTGATGTAAGGAATAAAGACAGCATATACTACACTTCTACTATTTATAACAGATAGGACAAATTTTATAAATTAAATATGAATGATATATTTCATATTTAATTTATAAATATAGAGAGCAATTTATGATTAATGATGAGAGAGGCTTAGAGTTATCCGGTACAAGTAAGCAAGGGGCCCAAACGCTAGATAATATAATTTCTCATATTTATAATTATCAGCTCGGTATCCCAGAAGCACTGGAAGCTCTATTAATAGAGCATCCCCAGTTTACTATGGCTCATATTGTTCAGGGCTATTGCGTAGCAAGCGAAGGTCGATTCTCATCTCTAGAAGCAGCAAAAAGTATTGTCACGAAACTCAATGAGCTAATAGAAATTGCAGCCCCAAGAGAATTATTACATATAAAAGCGTTAGACTTGTGGTCTCAGGGTAATCTTAAAGATAGTTTTGATATTTGGGAATCTATACTTAGAAATTGGCCGCTTGATCTACTGGCTTACCGTCAACTAACAGGTAATTTATTCTGGCTTGGTGAACGCCGTCGAATGTTAGATGTAGCCGCGAAAACGTCTATAGTCTGGCATCAAGGTATTCCTGGTTATGGTTATTTTCTAGGGCCATTTGCATTTGCTTTAGAAGAAATGGGTGAATATGTACTAGCAGAAAAATATGCTCGCCAAGCTGTTGATATAAATTCTGCTGATTTATGGTCCAAACATGTTGTTGCACATGTGATGGAAATGCAAGGAAGATCAAAAGAAGGTATTGGCTGGTTGGAATCAAGCGCTGCAACTTTTGAACAGCATAATGCATTCAAAGGCCACTTATGGTGGCATTTAGCTTTATTTAATTTTGAATTAGGCAACTTTGATAAAGTATTACAGTTATATGATGACTTTATTTATCCCAAACCGTCTACTTTTTATTTAGATATCCAAAATGCAGCTTCAATGCTAACTCGATTGGAGTTTCAAGGTATTAATGTTGGTAACCGTTGGCATAAAATTGTAGAGTCAGCAATGGAAGTAGCCGGTGATGCTAGTATATTTTTCACAGAACCTCACAATACAATGGCACTGGCTCGCACAGGCCAAATAGAACAGGTTGAGAACCAAATAGAGTCACTGCATCATTTAAAACACAGTAGTTTACAACAAGAACAGTATATTGCCCGTGAATTAGCCACTGCAATCAACTACTTTCATCAACGTCAATATGAACAAGTTATTACGCGCATGCAACACTTACGCTACCAACAACATATTTTAGGTGGTAGTCACGCCCAGCATGATATACTACAGCAGTATTTAATTATGGCAGGAATAGAAACTAACAGGTTTTCATTAGTTAAAGATGTCAATGCCAACTTAAAAAGTCCGCTGTTTGCCAATTTAAAATGTCCGGTTTTTAGCACCATTATGATGCCTCTTCTTTTGATTTAGTCGCATTTGTTACTTTTGTTAATATGCCTGCTTTACGTTTATCTTTCAGTCGATAGCTTTCTCCTTTAATATTGATTGTCGTTGAGTGATGAAGAAGCCGATCTAAAATGGCTGTTGCAATCACTTGATCACCTAGCACATCACCCCAGTCAATAAAGCTTTTATTTGACGTCAGGATGATACTGGCTTTTTCATAGCGTCTGGCAATTAAGCGAAACAGCAAGCTCGCTTCTTGATGAGTTAATGGTAAATAGCCAATTTCATCCAGCACGAGTACCCGAGGGTAAATTAATTGTTGTAACTGACGATCCAGCCTATTTTCTAATTCCGCTTTTTTGAGTTTTGTCATTAATTGTTCAAAGCTAAGAAATAACACACGCTGGCCTGCTTCAGCCGCTTTAACCGCTAAGGCAATGGCTAAATGGGTTTTACCAACACCGGGAGGACCAAGTAGGACGACATTTTCAGCCTGCTCAATAAAACGAAGTGAGGTTAATTGACGAATCACTTTTTTATCTATGCTGGGCTGAAAACTAAAATCAAATTGCTCTAATGACTTAACCCATGGTAATCGGGCCTGCGTGAGCCGTCCTTCTAGCCCTTTTTGATAACGGCCTGCCCATTCCACTTCCAATGCTTCGGTTAAAAACTCCTGTAAATTAAGGCTTTGTTGTGTGGCTTGTTCACAGACACTATCAAGCTGTAGGGGTAAATATTCAAACCGGAGTCGTTCAAATAGTTGGCAGAGGTTCATCGATCACCTCCTGATAAATGGCTAAACTACGTTGCTCTACGGTACATTGAGCCCAGAGAGCACGATGATGATCTGCTTGTGTTTGCCATCCTTGCTGTATCGGCTGCAGTAAATGCCTCGTCAGAAGTTGATGATTTTCTCCATCATAAATACGTAACTCACCGTCTAAGCTAATACGAATGATGACTTGTTTACCCACTTCAGAGTCCGGCACGCTATAGCGATTACCCGATACATCAATGTAGCCATCCCAATTGACCAAGCGACTTTCACGGTAACTGGTGTCATAACGTTGCATAGGAAGGGGAATTAACGCCGTTTGCTCTTGGTGAAACCGTTCCATCACGGGCGCTTTGTAGGTGCCATGAATACGCTGATCGGCTTCTGTTTGCAACCATTGTTGTGCCTGCTGATTTAAATGATCCAGGCTGTCAAATTGGCGATAACGCTGGAAAAAGTGGTGCTTAATATACCCCACCATCCGTTCATCCTTGCCTTTGGTTTGCGGGCGCCTTGGACGACAGGCTTTTGGCATAAAATCATAGTGACTGGCCATATCCAAAAAGCGTGGGTTAAAACGGACATGACCACCTGGGCTATGGGCTAATACTAAGGCTTTTTGATTATCAACAAGCACTTCCTGTGGAATGCCACCAAACCATTGGAAGCTGAGAATCAGGCTTTCTAGTGTATGCTCCGCATCCATACACTCTGTTGCCCAAAAATAAAAACGACGGGAGTAACCTAAAGTGTTAACTGAAAAATAAATTTTCTTTACTTGACCTGCAATGAGGGTCTCGATTTCTCCCCAGTCATGCTGCAACTGCTTCCCTGGTGGGGTTTCAAATCGTACCGTTGCTTTTGTTTTTCGTAATGGTCGCTTCGGTGTAATATAAGCGCGCAACAAACTGGTGCTGCCATCATAACCTAGCGCTACAATTTCACGAAAAATAACCACTGCATTCCAGACATCTTCTTGCAATAAACGATCAATCGTTGGCTTATAAGGATCGAGTTTACTGGGTTTTGGTTTGCGCGATTTTGATGGCGGCGATCCACCTTGCTGTAATACCCGCCTTACTGTTCTTTCACAACAGCCTACACGTTTAGCAATATCTTTTTGGTAAATCCCTTGGCGATGTAAGTGGATTATCATGTGATAGTCCTCCTGGCACAGCATGACCACACTCCAGTGTTGGTGATATCACTAACAGCATGGTCGATTTAATGAGAGGACATTTTATTTTGGCAATCATAGGACTTTTAGCACTGGCACTGACAAAGACTTACTAAAAGAGCGTATCGCCAAACGAACTCAAGGGGCAACCTGGAAATTATTTAAGAACAGGACTACTGAAATCGATTCCTTATCATCACGAAAAGACTTCATAGCATGCTTGAAAAAAGTGTCTTAGTCTATTAACACCCCAATTAAGGGGTGTTAAATTCTTTAGCACGTCGCTTTGTCTATATTCAACAGGTTCTAAGGTATTTACTCATACTTCGTTTTAACTCAAATTCAAATCGCCCAATAGGCAAATCATAATATTTATGAGGATTGAAAGCCTTTCTAACAATCAACCAAGCCCATCGACCGTAACTCATCGACCGACCTTTAGCTAAAAAAACTAAAAAGCCCTCCTTTAATAAATGCTCATACTTTTTAATTAATTGAGTGATTTCTTCTGCATCTTTTTCACAACAATCATAGGGATACTCAAGATTCTCAACCTGACCATAATCCATTACTGCTTACCTCTAAACAACTTAATATTAACGAATACTTAACTCAGTTAATATCAAGCAATTTATTCGCCAGCTCCGATGATATTTAGCTGGCTATAGAAAATTAGAGGAAATTAGAAAGACTTAAGGTAAAGTTTAATTTTTTATTAATATTTTTTTACCAGATAAGCTGTATAAAAAATCAACTATGACTAGACAGAAGAATAATAGAATTAAAGCTATACCCCCTGAAATCCACTAGCCAAATGACTTAAGCATTTCTATGTGCGGTATTCCATCTTCATCATAAAAATCGACTTGTACAGGCAAATAAAACCAATTATTTCTTGATCAAAGTGGCCTGTTGCCTAAGACATGCAAGTACTGGGAGTATAGGGCTCAAAAGAAAAAGGAAAGGAGTAACATCCCTAAAAGTAAAAAACCCCCAACACATTGTGCTGAGGGTTTTTAAAATAAGGCGCTTGACGATGACCTACTCTCACATGGGGAGACCCCACACTACCATCGGCGCGGAGCGGTTTCACTACTGAGTTCGGGATGGATTCAGGTGGTTCACACTCGCTATAGTCGTCAAGCAAAACTGGAATTTGGAACTGTTTTGCGTTGGTTTTCGTAATTTGAATTCTGCGTTGTACTTTTTTGGTGATACTCTTTAGCTTATTTTTAAGCTTTGCGTTCGATGTATTATTTCGTTGTGCTTGTCTATTTCGCTTTGGATTTGTACTCAAATCACTTTGGCGTTATATGGTCAAGCCTCACGAGCAATTAGTACGGGTTAGCTCAATGCCTCACAGCACTTACACACCCCGCCTATCAACGTCTTAGTCTTAAACGGCTCTTTAGAAGGCTCAAGGCCTAAGGGAAGTCTCATCTTGAAGGGGGCTTCCCGCTTAGATGCTTTCAGCGGTTATCCCGTCCGAACTTAGCTACCGGGCAATGCGTCTGGCGACACAACCCGAACACCAGTGGTTCGTCCACTCCGGTCCTCTCGTACTAGGAGCAGCTCTCCTCAAACTTCCAACGTCCACGGCAGATAGGGACCGAACTGTCTCACGACGTTCTAAACCCAGCTCGCGTACCACTTTAAATGGCGAACAGCCATACCCTTGGGACCGGCTTCAGCCCCAGGATGTGATGAGCCGACATCGAGGTGCCAAACACCGCCGTCGATGTGAACTCTTGGGCGGTATCAGCCTGTTATCCCCGGAGTACCTTTTATCCGTTGAGCGATGGCCCTTCCATACAGAACCACCGGATCACTAAGACCTACTTTCGTACCTGCTCGACATGTACGTCTCGCAGTCAAGCGCGCTTATACCTTTACACTAACCGCATGATGTCCGACCATGCTTAGCGCACCTTCGTGCTCCTCCGTTACTCTTTGGGAGGAGACCGCCCCAGTCAAACTACCCACCACACACTGTCCTCGATCCCGATCAGGGACCAGAGTTAGAACCTCAAACATACCAGGCTGGTATTTCAAGATTGGCTCCACGATAACTAGCGTTACCGCTTCAAAGCCTCCCAGCTATCCTACACAAGTAGGCTCAAAGTCCAGTGTGAAGCTGTAGTAAAGGTTCACGGGGTCTTTCCGTCTAGCCGCGGATACACTGCATCTTCACAGCGATTTCAATTTCACTGAGTCTCGGGTGGAGACAGCGTGGCCATCGTTACGCCATTCGTGCAGGTCGGAACTTACCCGACAAGGAATTTCGCTACCTTAGGACCGTTATAGTTACGGCCGCCGTTTACCGGGGCTTCGATCAAGAGCTTCGCCGAAGCTAACCCCATCAATTAACCTTCCGGCACCGGGCAGGCGTCACACCCTATACGTCCACTTACGTGTTTGCAGAGTGCTGTGTTTTTAATAAACAGTCGCAGCCACCTGGTATCTTCGACCGGCTCCAGCTCCATTCGCAAGGAATTTCACCAGCTCCGGCGCACCTTCTCCCGAAGTTACGGTGCCATTTTGCCTAGTTCCTTCACCCGAGTTCTCTCAAGCGCCTTGGTATTCTCTACCTGACCACCTGTGTCGGTTTGGGGTACGGTTAATAATGACCTGAAGCTTAGAAGCTTTTCCTGGAAGCATGGCATCAATTACTTCCTCATCCGAAGATGAGTTCGATATCGGCTCTCAGTATTAGCACCCCGGATTTGCCTAAGATGCCTACCTACAACCTTAAACCTGGACAACCATCGCCAGGCCAACCTAGCCTTCTCCGTCCCTTCATCGCAGTCATTATTAGTACAGGAATATTAACCTGTTTCCCATCGACTACCACTTTCGTGCTCGCCTTAGGGGCCGACTCACCCTGCGCCGATTAGCGTTGCGCAGGAAACCTTGGTCTTCCGGCGAGGGAGCTTCTCACTCCCTTTATCGTTACTCATGTCAGCATTCGCACTTCTGATACCTCCAGCAGACCTCCCGATCTACCTTCGCAGGCGTACAGAACGCTCCTCTACCACCCTAACCTAAGTTAGGATCCGTAGCTTCGGTGTCTAGTTTGAGCCCCGTTACATCTTCCGCGCGAGCCGACTCGAC